>JARRMH010000044.1:0-14467 GCA_037386205.1 Woeseiaceae bacterium
GTTCCGCCACCCGTTACTTTGGTGCTAGAGCCAGTTCCGCCGCCGGTAACCTGTAAGCTAGAGCCAGTTCCGCCACCCGTTACTTTGGTGCTAGAGCCAGTTCCGCCGCCGGTAACCTGTAAGCTAGAACCAGTTCCACCACCCGTTACTTTGACGCTGGACCCGGTACCTCCACCCGTTACCTGCACATTGGAGCCGGTGCCCCCGCCAGTTACTTGAACGTTTGAACCGGTGCCACCACCGGTCACTTGAACAGCAGAACCAGTTCCGCCACCCGTGACCTCAAGTTCGTTAACCGGACCTCGTAGAGAGACTTCCGTGAGCATCAAGCTCGCAAACGATCCGTTTAAGCTCGAAACTCCAGAGAAAACACTATCGCCGAGAATCCAGGAGACAGCAACGCTATCGCCATTGACGACGACTTGGAGGCTTCCTGCCGGGTTAATTGGGGCGGCCTGCACGGCACCTGCACCGATCACAGCTGCCATCGACACTGCCAACAAGCCCTTTCGGATTCCTGTTCCAGCTTTTTCCACTCCGGTTCCGGATTTTTCTATTCCGGTTCCCGATTTTTCGATCCCTGTACCGCTTTTTTCTATAGTCCAACGAGACATAGTACTTCTCCTCTTTCTTCAGGTTTTGGTCTGTCGTGGGCTTTATGCCTTCTTCGACTGACCCGGCTGCTAAACGAATACCCGAGAAGATTGTGAGTATCTAAATCCCCCTTCTACTCTTCCTCCTCACCAGGTTCATGGTCACTCCATTGGTACCAACCGATACCGACGGTTATTTGACCAGGTTGCTTTGTCGCTTCCTCGAATTCCTCGAGTAACGACTCCCCTTGTTTAATCTGTTTTTCCAGAAGTTCTCTCGTGCGCCTACGAAATTCCTGATAACGATCAGGATTTAATCTGTAAGTCCATCGCCCCTGTTGAGGAACGCGAGTCTCTGATGTCGCTCGCATGTTGTGGATGACCGCGCTCAGAACTCGCGAGGCTTCCAAAAGACCAATCTCGGTCCGCTTTATTCTGTCGTCAGTTAGTGGCAGATACGTCTTGGACACGAGCTCTACTGTATCGACATCGCCGCGATGTACCTTAATCGCACCCCATGCGAGTAGACGATCCATAACTGTCTTGACGGTGATATTGCGCCCAATCGATTTCAAAACTAAACCCTGAAATGTCCTGCCACGGCCAGAAATCGGTAGCAGGGCAGGGCTGTCGGTCTCCGGATCCTGAAAAAAAGGATCGCTTGACCACATATCTATTAACGCGTTTTCGGGGTTTACGTTTTGGACCTGCATCGCCATTTCTGGGCTTTGATCCAAAATCGACGACACGACCCGCGTGTCTAGGCCGGTCATCAGCGCGATTGCGCTCTTGGTCGGCTTGGAGCCTTCGCGCTCGAGTTTCTTTTGAGCTTCCTCGACGTAGATGGCTTTCAGAATGTCGGTGAGGGCGGGCAGGGATACGGTGCCGATAACCAGACGCACGAGTTTCCGGAAGACACGTCCCAGAAACAAGGTGATGGATTTCGCGTCATCTTGTTGATTAATATTATTTTTCATAATTGCGCCAGGCATAGTTCAGTCTCCTGAAGTATCCCCTACAGCAGTATTATGAAATCCATCTCGTGAATGCCCGTTCGTGCCCTCGAACGGGTTTTGGAGCGAGACCGCGCCAATTTAGCTATAGGATATCCTTTTTTTCAAAGACTTGCCAAGTTTATTTAAACTTGGTCTAGTGATTGAAAACAGATGACTGCTACAGTAACGAAATTGCCCCCCCAGGTAAATGTCGGTTTACTGATCGATCGGTGGAACGTCCCTGTTCCCGGACCGGATATCCCTTCCGCATGTTTTTTAGCTACCCTTTGGCAAGAAAAGCGGGTAACGTTATGAAAAGTCGATTGAAAGTTTCTCTATTTCTGCGCCTTCGAGGTGGGTTCAGCAAATGAAACCGTGCGCCGTGGCATCCTTGCCGATCGGCGCGAGCGACACCAAGGTCTGTGAGCATCCATGCTCCGTCAACACGTCCTGTGTAACACCAGACCAAGCGCCCAATACCGGCCGACGTCCGTTGTCGTAGCCGGTCCCGATGCCGGTGCCGTCCTTCTCGATCGTGATCATCGCATCCATGCGATCGAACCACGCGTTGGCGACCGGCGCCAGTTTCTTCTGCCACCGCGGTTTGGAAGACGAGAACGTGGCCATCCTGGCCACGGCGTTTCCGGTTGTGCGGTTCAATTCCTGATGCAGAGGAGTTGGCATGAACGGAATGTATCAAAAATAGACTCATGTGTCTATAGACAAATATGAATATAGACAAAAAAGAATTTAGACAAATTTTGAAATAGACACTTGCGTCTATAGACAAAGGTGGCTATAATGCATCTCAACAAGGTTGGAAAGGGCACGGAACGCCGGCTCCAACTGGCAGAAGGATCTGCTTTCTTGTTGATGCATGGATGCACTTTGCGGGTGGCGAGACGTCCGCAGAACGGCCAGGAACTTCACGGATGACGGACCTGGCCGTTTTTTTGTGCGCGCCAGAAAATTGCGGGTCGCTCGATCCGGCCAGTCAAACTAGGTCAATTGCATGCCGCCCGGCTAGGCCGGCAGTCGACGCGCGCACGCGCCAGCTAATAAAGGTCTGCAGGCGTGACGGCGTTTGCCGCCGACCTGACTAAAAGTCCGCTTTGCCCGGAACGCGCGGGAAGGGAATGACGTCACGAATGTTCGTCATTCCGGTGATGTAGTTCACGAGGCGCTCGAAGCCGAGGCCGAAGCCAGCGTGCGGCACGGTGCCGTAGCGCCGCAGGTCCAGATACCAGTCGTAATGTTCCTTGTCGAGGCGCAATTCGTCCATGCGGCGTTCCAGGACGTCGAGGCGCTCCTCGCGCTGTGATCCGCCGATGATCTCACCGATGCCCGGGGCGAGTACGTCGAGCGCCGCAACCGTTCTGCCGTCGTCGCTGAGGCGCATGTAGAACGCCTTGATCTCCGTGGGGTAGTTCATCACGACCACCGGGGCGTTGAAATGCTTTTCGGTCAGGTAGCGTTCGTGCTCGGTCTGCAGGTCCAGGCCCCATTCGGCCGGATATTCGAACTTCACGCCGGAATCGCGCAATATCTTTATGGCGTCTTCGTAATTCACGCGGACGAATTCGCTGGCGATCAGTTGTTCGAGACGGCTGATTGCGGTGGGCTCGATCCGTTTTTCAAAAAATGCCATGTCGTCCGGGCATTCCTCCAGCACCGCCCGAAAGACGTACTTGAGAAAGTCCTCGGCAACGTCCGCCAGATCGTCGATGTCGGCGAACGCGATTTCCGGCTCGACCATCCAGAATTCCGCGAGGTGCCGCGAGGTGTTCGAGTTCTCGGCGCGGAACGTCGGACCGAAGGTGTACACGTTACTCAAAGCCAGGCAGTAGCCTTCCACGTTCAGTTGCCCGGAGACGGTGAGAAAGGTCTCGCGGCCGAAAAAGTCCTTGCCGAAATCGATGCCGCCCGCATCGGTTCGCGGAAGGTTCACCAGGTCCAGCGTGCTGACGCGGAACATGTCGCCGGCGCCTTCGGCGTCGGACGCCGTGATGATCGGCGTGTTGATCCAGTAATAGCCCCGCTCATGAAAGTAGCGGTGAATGGCCTGCGCGGCCACGTGACGCACGCGCGTGATGGCCCCGAAGGTATTCGTGTGCGGTCGCAGGTGAGCCACCTCGCGCAGAATCTCGAAGCTGTGCGCCTTGGGTTGGATCGGATAGGTGTCCGGGTCCTCGACCCAGCCGACGACCTCGACCGCCGTCGCCTGGATCTCGTACTTCTGGCCACGGCCGCCGGATTCGACGAGCGTGCCCGTGCAGATGAGGGAACAGCCCGAAGTCAGCTTCTTGACCTCGGTTTCGTAATTGTCGAGTTCAGCCGGCGCCACGACCTGGATCGGATCGAAGCAGGAGCCGTCGTGCACGTTGATGAATGAGAATCCGGCTTTGGAGTCGCGCCGAGTGCGCACCCAGCCGCGGACGGTGATTTCCGTTCCGATGGCCGGTTTTCCCGCCAGTGCTTCCTTGATTCGAATGAATGCCATGATCGTCGCCGTTCCGCTTTGCGGGTATTGATCTGCCCGCGGCAAACCCCCAATAATAAAGCACGCGCGGGCGAACAGAAACCCCGCCGGTGAACACGACCTGGAGAATATTCACGACGCATCATGGCGATTCAATTGACAAAAACCGCGGAGGAGCGCGTGCGCAGCTTCGTGCAACGCGAAGGTGGCATCGGTCTGCGCCTCGGCGTCAAGAAAACCGGTTGCTCCGGTTGGGCCTACACGGTCGATCTGGCGCGGAACATCGAGGCGAACGACGTGGTCTTCGAGCAGGGTGACATCAAGGTGGTCGTGGCGAACGACAGCCTCGCGTTTCTCGACGGCTCCACGATCGATTTCAAGGCCGAGGGTCTGGGATCGGCTTTTCATTTCGACAACCCCAACGTCAGCGAGCAGTGCGGTTGCGGCGAAAGTTTCACCATCGGCTGATTCCCTGATATAATCCGTCGGCTCCGTTGCCGGATTTGCCGGTAACGGTTTCCTTGCTTCACTTTCACGGCCTGTCCGGCGGAAGGAAGCTTTGGTGGCGCGGCCTGATCGCGCTGATCAAATCCACAAGGAGCCACAATGAGACACTACGAAATCTGTTTTCTGGTCCACCCGGACCAGAGTGAGCAAGTGCCCGCGATGCTGGATCGCTACCGCGCCATGGTCGAGGGCAACAACGGTTCGATCCATCGCGTCGAAGACTGGGGCCGCCGCCAGCTGGCGTACCCGATCGCCAAGCTGCACAAGGCGCACTACGTGCTGATGAACATCGAGTGCGACCGCGACACGCTGGCCGAACTCGAGGGCATCTTCCGCTTCAACGATGCGGTGTTGCGTCACCTGACGATCAGCCGGGGCGAAGCCATTTCCGAGCAGTCCCTGATGATGAAGGCAAAGGAGGAGAAAGACCGCTCCAGCCGCCCGCACGAGGACCGCAAGCCGGCCAAAACCGACGAGGACAGCAAGCCCGCCGAGAAGGCCGACGATGACGATGGCGAAAAGGCGCCGAAAGCCGAGTCGGAAGACAAGGCCGCCGCCGCTCCCGCCAGCGAAGAATCCAGCACCGACGCCGAAGCCGCTAAAAGCGCTGACGCCTGACCCGAGACAGGAGATACGACATGGCCCGTCATTTCAGACGCAGGAAATTCTGCCGTTTCACCGCGGACGGCGTTACCGAAATCGATTACAAGGATATCAACACGCTCAAGCAGTACATCGGCGAATCCGGCAAGATCGTGCCGAGCCGGATCACCGGCACCAAGGCGCGTTACCAGCGACAGCTGGCCCGAGCGATCAAGCAGGCCCGCTACCTGGCGTTGTTGCCGTATACCGACAACCACTGATCTGCTGAACGTTCAGGAGAACCGAGATGGAACTGATACTGCTCGAGAAAGTACTCAACCTGGGCGACCTCGGCGACAAGGTCACGGTCAAGCCCGGTTACGGCCGCAACTACCTGGTGCCCCAGGGCAAGGCCGTTCCGGCAACGGCCGCCAACCTGGCCGAGTTCGAAGCGCGCCGCGAAGAGCTCGAAAAGGCGGCGATGGCCAAGTTGTCGACCGCCGAAGAGCGCCTCGCCGCGCTGCAGGACTTCGAGATCACGCTGACGGCGAACGCCAGCGACGAGGGCAAGCTCTACGGCTCGATCGGCCCGCGTGAAATCGCCGACGCCGTTTCGGCGGCCGGTCCGCAGCTGGAGAAGTCCGAGGTCATCATGGGTGAGGGCCCGATTCGCTATACTGGCGAACATCAGGTCCTCGTCCAGCTGCACGCGGACGTCGAAACCGAGATCAAGGTCACCGTCAACGCGGAGTAACGACAAGGGAATGCCGGCCCCCAAACTCGCTACCGTCGAGAACCTCAAGGTTCCACCTCACTCCATCGAGGCTGAACAGGCGGTGCTTGGGGGCTTGCTCCTCTCCTCGCGCGCCTGGGAACAGGTCGCGGACATCATCAGCGAAACCGATTTCTACCGGGAGGATCACCGCCTCCTGTTTCGCGCCATCCACGAGTTGAGTGACGCCAGCCGGCCCTGTGACGCGGTCACCGTCACCGAGTGGTTCGAGTCGCGCGGCCAGGTCGACCAGGTGGACGGCGGCGACTACATATCGCAGCTCGCCTCGAACACGCCCAGCGCGGCCAACGTCAAGGCCTATGCGGAGATCGTCCGTGAAAAGTCCATCCTGCGCCAGCTGATCGACGTCGGCGCGGAGATTACCTCCGGCGCGTTTTCGCTCGAAGGCCGCACCAGCCAGGAACTGCTCGAGGAAGCCGAGCGCATGGTGTTCGCGATCGCGGACCAGGGCGCACGCAGCGGTTCGGCCTACGTGTCTGTGCAGGACATGCTCAAGGAGGCGATCGACAAGATCCAGGAGCTGCACGAGTACGAAGGCGAGATCACCGGCACGCCGACCGGCTTCAAGGATTTCGACAAGCTGACGGCGGGCCTGCAGGATTCCGATCTGATCATCGTCGCCGGGCGGCCGGCGATGGGCAAGACCACCTTCGCGATGAACATTGCGGAAAACGCGGCCATCAAGCACGAAGTGCCGGTCGCGGTGTTCAGCATGGAGATGTCCTCGCTGCAGCTGGTCATGCGACTCTTCTCATCGCTGGGCAGCATCGACCAGACCCGTCTGCGCACCGGCAACCTCGATGACCTCGATTGGCCCAAGCTGACGTCGGCGATGAACCTGCTGCACAAGAGCCGGATCTTCATCGACGAGACGGCGGCGCTGTCGCCGGCCGAGTTACGGGCCCGGGCGCGGCGCCTCAAGCGCGAGCACGACATCGGCCTGATCGTGGTCGACTACCTGCAGTTGATGGCCGTGCCGGGTTCAAAGGAGAACCGGGCGACGGAGATCGCCGAGATCTCGCGGTCGCTGAAGGCCATCGCCAAGGAACTGCACGTGCCGGTGATCGCGCTGTCACAGCTCAACCGAGCGCTGGAACAGCGCCCGAACAAGCGGCCGGTCATGGCCGACCTGCGGGAGTCCGGCTCGATCGAGCAGGATGCCGACCTGATCGTCTTCATATACCGTGACGAAGTCTACAACGACGAGTCCCCCGACAAGGGCCTGGCCGAAATCATCATCGGCAAGCACCGAAACGGGCCGACCGACACGGTGAAACTGTCCTTCCAGGGACAGTGGCTGCGGTTCAACAATTTCGCGCCGGAATACGCCTACGACCCGGTGCACGACTGAGGCCGGCGCCGCCGCCGAGGCCCGTCAGTCCGAATCCGTGAGCTCATACTTGCGCAGGTAGCCGCGTAGCTGGTGATAGGTCATGCCGAGATACTCGGCGGTTTTCTTCTGGTTAAAACGACACTGTTCGAGTGCGTCCTGAAGCAGCGCGATCTCGGTTGCCTGGATGTGTTCCTTGAAGTCATACGGTCCGGACGGTTGCGCGGGCGCGCCGGCATCGCTCGATTCCGCGGATCGGGCGCCGGGCCGCCAGGGTGATTCGAACGGATCGAAATTGATGTCCTCGATCTGGCCGTCCTGGCCCAGAAACGAGTAGACGGCCCGTTCGACCACGTTTTTCAATTCGCGCACATTGCCCGGCCAGCCATAGTCGAGCAACAGTTCGCGGGCGCTTTCGCTGAACCCTTCGAACAGTTCCAGTCCGAGTTCGCCGGCCATCTTCACGGCAAAGTGCTGGGCCAGGGGCAGGATGTCTTCGCGACGCTCGCGCAGCGGAGGCAGGGTGATCACGTCGAAGGCGAGCCGATCGAGCAGGTCCGCGCGGAAGCGGCCGGCCTCGGCCAGCGCCGGAAGATCCTCGTTGGTCGCGCCGATGATCCGCACGTCCGTGCGGATCGTTTCGTTGCCGCCGACGCGCTCCAGTTCCCCGTATTCGATCACGCGCAGCACCTTTTCCTGCACGCGGTCGGAGGTGCTGGCCAGTTCGTCGAGAAACAGGCTGCCTTCGTTGGCCAGTTCGAAGCGCCCGAGACGCCGCCGCGTCGCGCCGGTGAACGATCCGGCCTCGTGCCCGAACAGTTCCGTTTCCAGCAGCGATTCCGCCAGCGTCGCGCAATTGAGCTTGATGAAGGGGTGGTCCCAGCGCGGCGAAAGGTAGTGGATGCGGGCCGCGATCAACTCCTTGCCGGTGCCGCGCTCGCCGATGACCAGCACGGGCCGGTTCAGCTGCGCGACGCGTGAAACCCGCTCGAGAACTTCCAGGAAACCCGGCGCTTCCCCGATCAGTGGTTGTTCCTGCTGGCGACCCATGGACGGTTCCGATTGTGCGAATCAACCGTCATTGTAAGAAAAACCCTTCGGCGGCGACATGGGCTGGTGGTCACGGACGCATTCTGTTACAACTCCGGCAGGTTCGAGGGAGCGGAGATGGCCAGGGTCAAGAACACGTTTCGATGCAACGCCTGCGGCGCGGCGCTTTCCAAGTGGGCCGGGCAGTGTCCCGAGTGCCGGGAATGGAATTCGGTGACCGAGGTGGCCGCGGAGGCGCGGGCCCCGGGGCGTCTGGGCGGTTACGCCGGGCAGCTGACCGGCGAGGTGCGCGAACTTGCGAACGTCGGCCGCGGCGGGGTCGAGCGCCTCTCGGTCGGGGTGGGCGAACTCGACCGGGTCCTGGGTGGCGGCATCGTTCCCGGCTCGGTGATCCTGCTCGGTGGCGACCCCGGTATCGGAAAGTCGACCTTGCTGCTGCAGCTCACCGCGGCGCTCGCCCAACGCGTCCCGGGGCTTTACATCAGCGGCGAGGAATCGCTCGAACAGATCGGCATGCGCGCCGAACGGCTCGGCCTGGGGCCCGAGGGCATTCGGTGCCTGGCCGAAACCTCGGTCGAGCAGATCCTCGGGCATGCCGAGAGCGAGAAGCCGCAGCTGATGATCGTCGATTCGATCCAGACGGTGTACAGCGAAAACCTGTCCTCGGCGCCGGGCTCCGTCTCCCAGATTCGCGAGACCGCGGCCGCGCTGGTGCGCTGGGCCAAGCTGAACCGCTGCTGCGTCGTCCTGGTGGGGCATGTGACCAAGGAGGGTGCGCTGGCGGGGCCGCGCGTGCTCGAGCACATGGTCGATACGGTCCTGTATTTCGAAAGCGACGCGGGCAGCCGCTACCGGGTGGTGCGCGCGGTCAAGAACCGTTTCGGGGCGGTCAACGAACTGGGCATGTTCGCGATGACCGGCAAGGGGCTCAAGGAGGTCCGCAACCCCTCGGCGATTTTCCTGTCGGGCCACGACGAGCCGGTGTCGGGCAGCGTCGTGACCGTGGTGCGCGAAGGCACGCGTCCCATCCTGCTCGAAGTGCAGGCGCTGGTGGACGAGAGCCATCTCAACAACCCGCGCCGCGTGGCGCTGGGCCTGGAGTACAACCGCCTGTCGATGATGCTGGCCGTGATGCACCGGCACGGCGGCGTTTCGCTGTCCGACCAGGACGTGTTCATCAACGTGGTCGGCGGCATCCGGGTCAGCGAAACGGCGGCGGACCTGCCGATGCTGCTGGCGCTCTTCTCCAGCTTCCGCGATCGTCCATTGCCGCAGAAGCTGGTGTGTTTCGGCGAAGTCGGGCTCTCGGGCGAGGTCCGGCCGGTGCCCGACGGCGAACCCCGCATCAGGGAGGCGGCCGGACACGGTTTCGAAATGGCCGTGATTCCGGCGGCGAACGCACCGCGCAAGGCGCCGCCGGGCATCGAAATCGTCGCGGCCCGCAACATCCGCCAGGTGCTCGAACGACTGTCCTGAACGTCGCCGTCAGCGGCGCCGCACGAGGAACGGTCGCTCGATCCAGCGATAGGAACCGTATGCGGTCAGCCAGGTCGCCGGCACCGAGAACGCCAGCAGCAACGGCAGGCGGTAGCCCTCGTATTCGGCGATGAACGACCAGCGGCTCAGCGCGGCCACGATCGGGAAATGCCACAGGTAGATGCTGTAGGAGATGATGCCGAGATGCGTCATCAGCCGGTTGGCAAGCACGGCATTCGCGAGCCGGGAACCCATCACCACGGCCATGACGATGCTGGCGATGCTGCAGCCGATCAGGGTGTTCTTCAGGTACAGCAACGGGTGCCCGCTCCAGTAGTCGCCGTACAGCCAGTGGATCGAGTAGATGACCAGCAACACGCCGAGGCTACCGAGCCCGAGGAGAACGGCGGGATGCGGCCGATGCGCCTGGCGGCGGCCCTGTCGCACGTATAAAAACGCGCAGAGCGTGCCGATGATGAAAATATCGAGGTAGCCCAGCGTGTTGCCCATCAGGTCGATCAGGCGGCTCAGGGGTTCCGGCTGTAGGACATCGGCGAGCCACCAGCGATACAGCCAGGCCAGGGCCACCAGTCCGAGGAGGATCAGCCGCGTCGCGCGGTTTCGCAACAGAAGTGAAAGCGGCACCAGCAGGACGTAGAACAGGAATTCCGTGGGCAGGGTCCACCAGACCGAGTTCATCGGGGACACCCACCACGGCGGCAGGTTGAAGAACATCACGGCGTGCGCCAGGATCGCGCGTCCGTCCGGAAACGCGTAAAAGCCGCTGACCGCCGCGATTCCGAGCAATACGATCAGTTGTGTCCAGTACGCCGGAAAAATCCGCTTGAAGCGCCGCGTAAGGTAGCGCGGAATCGAGGGATAACCGGCCTCACCGCAGGCCCAGTGGGCGAACGGCAGCGCCAGCAGGAAAGCCGAGAGGACGAAGAAAAAGTCGACGCCCGCCCAGCCCATCGAAAAGAGCGGCGTCAGGTCGAGAGTGACGCCGGGCGTCGCGGATCAGGATGGGGGGCATCGGTACCGGAGCGGCGGCGGTTCAGGGCTGCGTGAGCCGTTCCGGCTTGACCAGCACGCGAGCGACCTTGTTGTCCTTGATCTCCAGTACCGTCATGATGTGGCGGCCGATTTTCAGACTGGCCTTGCCCGATGGAATGTCACCGAGTTCCTCGAGCACGAGGCCGTTCAGCGTGGCGGCCTCTTCTTCGGGCAGGCCCCAGTCCATCTTGCGGTTCAGGGTGCGAATCGAGACCGAGCCGTTGACCAGGTAGTTGCCGTCGTCCAGCTGGCGGATATCGCGCGTCTTGGCTCGACTCTCGGCGGTGTACTCGCCAACGATTTCTTCCAGGATGTCGTCCAGCGTCACGAGTCCCTGAATGTCGCCGTATTCGTCGACGACCAGTCCCATGCGCCGTTCGCGGCGCTGGAACTCGAGCAGTTGCTGGGTCAGGGCCGTGCCCTCCGGGATGAAGTACGGGCTCTGCACCGAGCGTTTGAGGTCGTCGAACGTCAGCCCGCCGACGGCCAGCTTGGCGATGACCGTGCGGATGTGCAACAGGCCCTCCACCTGGTCGATCGTCTCGCGATACACCGGCATGCGCGTGTAGACGGTTTGCGTCAGTTGCGTGAGGATGTCGTCCCAGTCGTCGTCGAGATCGATGCCGACGATGTCCTGTCGTGGAATCATCACGTCCTCGATGCTCGCCTGCTCCAGGTCCAGGATGTTGACCAGCATCCGCTGGTGGTCATCCGGGATGTGGCCGCCGCCTTCCTTGACCAGGGTGCGCAATTCCTCGCGGTTGAGCTGCTCGATCAGTTCGGCGTCGGTGTGTACCCGGAACGGTTTGAGCACGAAGTTGGCGAGCATGTTCACCAGGATGACGACCGGCGTCAGGACCTTCATCAACACGAACAGCACGTAGGAAGCGGGGTAGGCGATGCGTTCCGGGTGGACGGCAGCGACGGTCTTGGGCGCGACCTCGGAGAAGATCAGCACGACGACCGTCAGCACCAGGGACGCGATCCAGACGCCGTTCGCGCCGAACAGCCGGATGCCGATCACGGTAGCGATCGAAGCCGCGAGGATGTTGACCAGGTTGTTGCCCAGCAGGATCAGGCCGATCAGCCGGTCCGGACGGCGCAGCAGCCGCTGCGCGAGCCGGGCGCCGCGATGGCCGCTGTTGGCCAGGTGACGCAGGCGATACTTGTTGATCGCCATCAGCCCGGTTTCCGAGCTGGAAAAGAAGCCGGACAGCAGCAACAGGATGACGAGCGTCAGGACCAGGCTGCCCAGGGAAACTTGTTCCATGCCTCAGGACTGCCAGCTGCGGTCGAGGACGATCTCGAGAATGGCCTTGGTGCCGAAGTACGACAGCACCAGCAGGGCGACGCCGGCCAGGGTCAGGCGGACCGCCAGGCTGCCGCGCCAGCCGTAGCGCCAGCGACCGAACAGCAGGACGCCGAAGACCAGCCAGGTGAGGATCGAGAGGATCGTCTTGTGCACCAGGTGCTGGGCGAAGATGTCGCTGATGAACATGACGCCGGACAGCAGGGAAACCGTGAGCAACACGAACCCGGCGGCGATCAGCCGGAACAGCAGCCGTTCCAGGACTTCGAGCGGCGGCAGGGAGCGGACCAGCGGATTGAGGTGATGACGGCGCAGGAAGTGATCGATGAAAAAGACGAAAAAGGCGTACACGCCCGCGATGCTGAGCAGGCCGAAGGCCAGTACCGAACTGACCACGTGCGTCGCGACCCCGAGCGAAATCTCGTTCAGCGCGAAGGGCTTGTGCGGCAGGAACAGCTCCAGCAGGACCACCATGGCCGCGATCGGCAGGGCGACCAGGCCGGCCGCGAAAAAACGCCGTTGCCCGAGCGAGGACGTGATCAGCATGATGATGATCACCAGGGCGCAGAGCGACAGCAGGGGGGCGATGCTGACGTCGGGAACGTCCGACCCGAACCAGTGCGCGTACTGCGCGACGATATGCAGAATGCTGCCGGCGATGGCCAGCGCAAACGACAGGGTCTGCAGCTTTTCGGAGCTTTTACCGATGGAATGGTAAAGCAGTGCGGCGGACACCATATAAAATGCCGCGGCCAGCACCAGTGGTAGATCGTGGGTCATCGCCTGCCGATTATCGAAGTGTTATGCGGCTATAATATCCCGAGATCACCAATAGTTCGACAATCCGGCAAGACGAAATCGTTCTTCGGAGTCATTCATGTTTGAAAATCTTACCGAGCGCCTGTCGCAGACGGTCGCCCAGTTGCGGAGCAAGGGGCGCCTGACCGAGGAGGGCATCCGCGAAACTCTGCGCGAGGTGCGCATCGCGCTGCTGGAGGCCGACGTCGCCTTACCGGTCGTACAGACCTTCATCGGGGCGGTCCGGGAACAGGCGCTGGGCCAGGAAATCCTGAAGAGCCTGACGCCCGGGCAGGCCATGGTCAAACTGGTTCACGACGAACTGGTCGCGATCATGGGCACGGAAAACGAGGCCCTGGACCTGCGCGCGCAGCCGCCGGTCGCGGTGCTGATGGCCGGCCTGCAGGGGTCGGGTAAAACCACCACGACGGCCAAGCTGGCCCGCCACCTGATCGAGCAGCACAAAAAGAAAGTCATGGTGGTGAGCTGTGACGTCTATCGCCCGGCGGCGATCGACCAGCTGGAGACGCTGGCGGGGCAGGTCGGGGCGATTTTCCAGCCGTCGAAGAGCAGTGACAAGCCGGTCGACATCGCCCGCGCCGCGATGGCCGAGGCGCGCCGGCAGATGTGTGACGTGATCATCGTCGACACGGCGGGCCGCTTGCACGTCGACGATGCGATGATGGCCGAGATCCGCGACGTCCATGCCGCCATCGAGCCGCATGAAACCCTGTTCGTGGTCGACGCGATGACCGGCCAGGACGCCGCCAACACCGCCGCTGCGTTCAACGACGCCCTGCCGCTCAGCGGCATCATCCTGACCAAGACCGACGGCGACGCCCGTGGTGGCGCGGCACTCTCGGTGCGGCAGATCACCGGCAAGCCGATCAAGTTCCTGGGCGCCGGCGAGAAAACCGACGCCCTGCAGCCGTTTCACCCCGAGCGGATCGCATCGCGCATTCTCGGCATGGGCGACGTTCTGTCACTGGTCGAAGAGGTGCATCGCAAGGTCGACCAGCAGGAGGCCGAGAAGCTGGTCAGCAAGATCCGCAAGGGCCGGGGCTTCGACCTGGAAGACTTCAGGGCGCAACTCGAGCAGATGCAGAACATGGGCGGCCTCGGCGGCCTGGTCGACAAGCTGCCCGGCATGTCGAACCTGCCGGACCAGGTGAAATCGCAGGTCGACGACCGTCAGACCCGCCAGATGATCGCCATCATCAACTCGATGACCCCGCACGAGCGCCGCTTTCCGGACGTCATCCGCGGTTCGCGCAAGAAACGCATCGCAAACGGTTCGGGCACCCAGATCCAGACCGTCAACCGTCTGCTCAAGCAGCACGCACAGATGCAGAAAATGATGAAAAAGATGGGCAAGGGCGGCATGGCGCGAATGATGCGCAAGATGGGCAAGATGCAGGGCCAGATGCCGCCGGGCGGGAAGTTCCCGGGCGGCAAGCTGCCCTTCTGACGGTCGCGGCATGAGCACGACGTCGCGTCGGCGG
>JARRMH010000045.1:0-10724 GCA_037386205.1 Woeseiaceae bacterium
TGCCGCTGGCGTAAAGTCCGCCGACGATGGCGCCCATGCTGGTGCCGGCAATCGCATCGATCGGGACCCGCAGGCGTTCGAGCTCCCGGAGCACGCCGATGTGCGCCGCGCCGCGCGCCCCGCCGCCGCCGAGCACGAGCCCGACGCGCGGTCGCTCCGCAACCGCCACCTCGGCCGGAACCTGTCCGGCTCCCGGTAGCGGGGCCAGGACCACGCACAGCAACACGATCGATCGCCACGGCCGTCGCGGATAGTCAGTCATACCTTCACTCCACTTGCATGGACCGGGCGTATGCGTCGAGCAGCGCGAGTTGCCGGTTTTCGGTTTCCGGGTCCCAGCCTGCCTCGGCCGCAGCCAGCGATGCAACGTCGCGGTAGAGGTCCCGACCCATGTCGGCATCGAGGCCGATCATCATGCGCCGGAAGACGATATCGTCGAGGCCCGCGGCAAATTCCTCACGCATGGCAAAGGGTACCTCGGCCGCCAGCACCCGGGCGTCGGAATCCAGCACCCGTGCCAGCCGGGGCTCTCGCGAGCACAGGGCCGCGAGCGCCGCGCTGCGCCCGCCGTAGATCGCAATCAGACGGTCGATGCCGGCCGGCGACAGGAGATCGAGTCCGAGCAATGCATCACGGGCGGGATCGAGGCCCCACGCACCCGGGAGGTCGGTGTCATGTGTACGGCAGGGGGGCAGCCGGCGCCCGAGGAATTCGCCGAGCTTGTCGACCGTTTGTTCGGCGAGGTTGCGGTATGTCGTGAGCTTGCCACCGACGATCGACAAGAGCCCGCGCGCAATGTCCTTGTGTTCCTTGATGATATGCCGCCGGGTGATGGCCGATTCCGGTCCCGTTTGCTGGTACGGCAGCGGCCGCACACCGGCATACGCATAGTGAATATCCTGCCGCGCAAGGCCGGCCCGGGGAAACACGCGGTTGGTCTCGCTCAACAGGTAGTCGATTTCTGCGTCGCTGGCACGGATGTCATCGAGATCGCCGTCGTATCGGATATCGGTCGTACCGACGAGATACTGCCCGTGCCAGGGAATGATGAAAAACGGCCTGCCGTCGGCGGCTGCTTCCACGTAGAACGCGTCCGCGGATGCGCCATCGAATCGGCCCACGACAATGTGGCTGCCCTTCGTGCCGCCAATCAGGCGTTTCGCCGGAACCGGTGCGACGTCGAGCACGCGATCGACCCAGGGACCCGCGGCATTGACGATCGTCCTGGCCGCCACGCTTGTCTCCGCGCCGTCCGGGCGCCGATACGACAGGCCCGCAATTGCGCCGTTTTCCACATCGATACCCGTAACCTCGGCATGCGTGTACACCGCGGCGCCTGCGGCTCTCGCGGCCAGCAGGTTTTCCAGGACCAGGCGTTCGGCAAACGTCACCTGGGCATCGTAGTAGCGCGCCATTGCGCGCAGCCCCGCGGTCGCAAGGCCCGGTTCGGCTTGGCGGGATTCGTCTGCCGACAGCATTTCGTGCCGGGGTACCTTCTTGCGCCACGACAGCACGTCATAGGCGATCATGCCGAGGCGGATCAGGAGCGGCCCCCTGCGCGCGCCTTCGTACACCGGGATGCACATGCGCAATGGCGCGACCAGGTGGGGCGCCGTGCGCCGCAGGTAGCGACGCTCGTGCAGCGATTCGTACACAAGCGACACCTCGCCGTATTCGAGGTAGCGCAGTCCGCCATGGATCAGGCGGCTCGAAATCGCCGAGCAGCCGCTGCACATGTCATTTTTGTCGAGGATTATGACGCTCAGGCCCCTGAGCGCCGCGTCCCGGGCGATACCTGCCCCGTTGATGCCGGCGCCGACGATCGCAACATCGAAAAACGGCCCGGCCGCCAAGCTCAGGGCCTCACCTGACCGCTGCCACGCACCACGTACTTGTAACTCGTCAACTGGTCGGCGCCGACCGGGCCCCGCGCATGAATCCGGCCGGTGGCGATGCCAATCTCGGCACCGAATCCGAACTCTCCGCCATCGGCAAACTGCGTCGAGGCGTTCTGCAGTACGATCGATGAATCGACGTCCCGGAAAAACCGCTCGGCCGCCTTGTCGTCCGCCGTGACGATGCTCTCGGTGTGACCGGATCCGTAACGGCGGATGTGTTCGATGGCTGCGTCGATATCGTCGACCACCCGCACCGAAATGACGGCATCCAGGTACTCGGTCGACCAGTCTTCCTCGCTCGCCGTGTAGGCATCCGGCAGCAGCTCGCAGACCCGGTCATCACCGCGGATCTCGCAACCTGCATCGCGCAGGGCGCCGCACACCAGTGGCACCATCCCGGCGGCCACGTCGCGGTCGATCAGCAGCGTTTCGGCGGCACCGCAGATTCCGGTACGGCGCATCTTGGCATTCACGGCAACGGCCTTCGCCAGCCCGGGGTCGGCCCCGGCGTGCACGTAGACATGGCAGATCCCCTCGAGATGGCCGATCACGGGCACGCGCGCCTCTTCCTGGACACGCCGTATCAGGTTCTTGCCGCCGCGCGGAACGACGACATCGACCCACTCCGCCATGGACGACAACAGGAACCCAACAGCCGCCCGATCGGTCGTCGGCACCATCTGTACGGTCTCGGCAGCAAGCCCGGCGCCTTCGAGTCCCTCCCGCAGGCAGGCATGGATCGCATTGCTCGAGTGGAAGCTCTCGGATCCGCCCCGCAGAATCACGGCGTTGCCTGACTTGATGCATAGAGCCGCCGCATCGGCAGTGACATTGGGCCGGCTCTCGTAAATGATGCCGATGACGCCCAGCGGCACACTAACGCGCTGAATGCGCAGGCCGTTGGGCCGCTCCCATTCGTCAAGAACCCGGCCGACGGGGTCGTGCAGCCCGATGACCGTCTCGATGCCGGCTGCCATGCCCTCGACGCGCGCTGCATCGAGCATCAGCCGATCCAGCATGGCGCCACCGAGGCCTCGTTTCTCCGCCGCGGCCACATCCTGTGCGTTGGCCGCAATGATCTGCCCGCCATTGGCACGCAGCGCCGCCGCCGCGCCGGCGAGCGCAGCGTTCCGCTCGTCCCCGGATGAGGTCGCGAGCGCGGCCGCGGCCGAACGCGCCGCCCGGCCCAGTGCGGTCATCGTCGCCGCAATATCCGCGTTTCTCTGCTCAGTGGTCACTGTCGAATAACACCAGTCCGTCACGATGCACGACGACCGCACGTCCACGATAGCCAAGTCGCTCTTCAATGTGTTCGGACTGGCAACCCGCAATCCGGCTGGTCTCCTCGTCCGAGTATTCTGCCAGTCCCCGACCGAGATCTGCACCGTCCGGCCCGCTGATGTTGACGACGTCACCACGGCTGAAACCGCCGGCGATGCTCACGACGCCAACCGGCAACAGGCTCTTGCCGTTGCGAAGTGCTGCGACCGCCCCGTCGTCGACGACGATCTCACCGCGCACTTCGAGGACCCCGGCAAGCCACTGCTTGCGCGCCGCAGCAGGCGAACCCGCGGCGCGGAATACCGTGCTCCGGGCACCGCCCGTCAGCGCCGCCAGCGGGTGCTCGATCTGGCCGCTGGCGATTATCGTCGAGCAGCCGGCGTGCGTGGCGATACGCGCGGCCTGTACCTTGGTCGCCATGCCGCCACTGCCAATTGCTGAACGCGTCTCCCCCGCCATCGCATGCATTTCGGGAGTGATCACCGCTACCTCGGGGATGTGCTGCGCCTCTGCGTCCCTGCCCGGGTCGGCGGTATAGAAGCCGTCGACGTCCGACAACAACACCAGTGCATCCGCCATCACCAGCTGCGCAATCCGGGCAGCCAATCGGTCGTTGTCTCCGTAACGAATCTCATCGGTCGCCACGGTGTCGTTTTCGTTGATGATCGGAATGATCGAGCGCTCGATCAGGCGCCCCAGCGTACTGCGGGCATTGAGAAAGCGCCGGCGTACCTCCGTATCTTCCAGTGTCAGTAGTACCTGAGCTGCGCCGATGCCGTGCTTCCCGAGCACTTCCTGGTAGGCATGCACGAGCTGCACCTGGCCGCACGCGGCAGCGGCCTGCAGGTCCTCGAGGCGCGCACGCCGCTTGTTGATGCCGAGAATCGAGCTGCCGATCGCGATCGCCCCGGACGACACGACGAGCAGTTCGTGCCCTGCCGACTGCAGCGCATGGATGTCCGCTGCAAGGGTCTCCAGCCAGCGGCGGTCGAGATTGTCGTCGTCATCGACGAGCAGGGACGAACCGACCTTGACGACGATGCGCCGGTAGTTGCTGAGCGACGCGGGCGACATGTCAGCCGGCGAGCAGGTGCTGCCGGTCGAATGACGTCAGAGTTACTTCGCCTTTGGATACCGCAACCGTGCCACTTCGGGCAACGGCCGAAATCTCGCCGATCGCCGCGACGGCAGTCACGAATTCATCGACGACGGCGACGGGGCCGGTAAGTTGCATCGTGCAGCTGTTAGCGGCTTCATCGAGCATCTCGGCGTCGAACCTGCCGGCCACGGCGAGGGCCCTGTCGAGCCCTCCGTCACCGAGTTTTATCTTGATGATGGCCAGCTCGCGCTCGAAATGTTCGCCGAGCGTCATGTCGTGGATGTTCACGACGTCGACGAGTTTTGCGAGCTGGGCGTTGAGCTGCGCGATCGCCGCGTCGGATCCGGAAACGACGAGTGTCACCCGCGACACGCGCGGGTCGTGCGTCGGCGCCACGTTCAGGGTTTCGATGTTATAGCCGCGCGTCGAGAACATGCCGGTCATGCGCGTCAGCGCGCCGACCTCGTTCTGCAGGAGGACTGAGATTGCGTGTCGCATGGGACTTTCAGATGAAACTTTTTTCGCCGCAACAGTCAGGATGTTGGCGCAGATTATTGCGTATTGCAATGCACTCTGAATTGTTCAACACTCGCCCAAAATCGGGGACTTATCGCATGAGCACCGCCACGAACGAACAGGCCGCCGAACTCGAATCGTCGCACCACCCGTTGGCAGGCAAGACCCTGTCGGGAGCCGACATCGTGGTGCAGGTCCTGGCGGACGAAGGGGTCGATACGATCTTCGGCTATTCGGGCGGCGCCATCCTGCCGATCTATGACGCCGTGTTCCGATACAACGACGTTCACGTGCCGTCGGATGCCGATGCGCCGTTGCAGCTCGTCGTCCCGGCAAACGAGCAGGGCGCCGGGTTCATGGCGGCCGGCTACGCCCGCGCCAGTGGCAGAGTGGGCGTCGTTATGGTCACGTCCGGTCCCGGGGCGACCAACACCGTCACGCCCGTGCGCGACAGCATGGCGGACTCGGTCCCGCTGGTCGTCATCTGCGGCCAGGTGCCGACCGCCGCGATCGGCACCGACGCGTTCCAGGAGGCGCCCGTCTCGGCCATCATGGGCGCGGTCGCCAAGCACGTCTTCCTGGTCACCGATCCGGAGCAACTCGAAGAGACCATGCGCAGCGCGTTCGAACTCGCACGAACGGGACGGCCCGGGCCCGTCGTCGTCGACATCCCGAAGGACGTGCAGAACTGGGATGGCCCGTTCAAGGGCACCGGCGTGCTGCCGCTGCCGGGCTATCGCCGGCGGCTGGCCAAGGTCGAGGCAAATCGCCTCAGCGACGATGCCTGCGAACGCTTTTTCGTGATGTTGTCGGAATCGGAGCGGCCCCTGATCTATGCCGGCGGCGGCGTGATCAATGCCGACGCGACCAAGCCGATGCGGCGGCTGGCCAACGAGTACGGCATCCCGGTCACGACGACACTGATGGCCCTCGGGGCAAGTGACACGACGCATCCGCTCGCTTTGCATATGCTCGGCATGCACGGCGTCGCGTCAGCCAATTACGCGGTCGAGGACTGCGACTTCCTGATTGCGGTGGGCGCAAGATTCGATGACCGGGTGGCCGGCAACCCCGGGCAGTTCGCGCCGCGCGCCAAGAACATCGCTCACTTCGACGTCGACTTCGCCGAAATCGGCAAGGTCAAGCGGGTCAACTGGCACCACGTCGGTATCCTCGACCGCGATCTGACCGACCTGCTCGCCTACGGCCGGCGCATCGGGTTCAACAAGGATTTCGGCCGGTGGCACGAGGAAATTGCCCACCTCAAGGAGGAATACTGCCTGAACTTCGATCGCGACTCCGAACTGATCCAGCCCTATGCGGTCATCGAGGAGATCAACCGGCACACGAAGGGCGAAGCGATCATCAGCACCGGTGTCGGCCAGCACCAGATGTGGGCAGCACAGTACTTCGACTTCCGCGAGCCGCGGCTGTGGCTGACGTCGGGCAGCATGGGCACGATGGGTTTCGGCCTGCCGGCCGCGATCGGCGCACAATTCGCGCAACGCGACCGCGTCGTCATCGATATCGACGGGGACGGCAGCATTCGCATGAACATCGGCGAACTGGAAACGGCCACGACCTACAACACGCCGATCAAGGTTATCGTGCTCAACAATTTCGGCGACGGCATGGTGCGGCAGTGGCAGCACCTGTATTTCGGTGGGCGCATGTCCGGCAGCGACAAGTCGTTGCATCTCAAGGACTTCGTGAAAGCCGCCGAAGCCGACGGTTTCAAATTCGCCCGGCGCCTGGACGACAAAGCAAAACTTCCCGAGGTCATCCGCGAGTTCATGGAGTTCGACGGACCCGCCTTCCTCGAAGTCATCATCGACCGTGATGCCGGCGTTTACCCGATGGTCGGGCCCGGCCTCAGCTACGACAGCATGATCACCGGCGAGTGGATCAAGAGTCGCGAAAAGCCGATACACGATTCACTGGACCCGAGCGAGATGTTCTAGACGACAGGACCATAATGGTCACTCTGACGGGAATGAGCATGCGCACGATCACGGGACATCTCGTGACGCTGCTCGAGTACCCCCGCTGGCTGATCGACAGGGACATCGATTTCTCGGCATGCCACCTGCAGGGGCAATACGACGCCGTTGACGCAGCCTGTAATGCATGTGACTTCGGCAAAGCCTGTCGCTGGCTGAGCAGATACCGCAACAAACCGACGCTCGATACGCCGCTCGACGACCTGGTCGCGGCGCTGCGGACAGCTGCCGGTTACGTGCGGACCGAGCACATCGATGCGGCGCAGCACGACCGGCAATGCGATTGCGAAACCTGCCGGTGGCTGCGTAGCGCCAACAGTTTCCTGCGGGCCCACCGCCACCGCACCTGAGCAACGCTGCTGTGATACGCGTCACGGCAATCGCGGAACATCCGGATAAGCTGGCATGACCAGCCCCGCAAATTCCACGGAGTTCCACGATGCAAAAGATACCAACAGGCCTTCTGGCTGCGGCGACGCTGGCGGTCGCCTGCGGTGGCGGCGGCGACGACTTCAGCCACACCGAACCGGAAAGTGCCGGGGCCCTGCCCATCGACCCGGGCAACGGGATCGCCGCCGTCAGGCTCGGCTACGAGGCCGCGGTCGGCAGTGGCGGAATCGCCGAACTCGGCGAATCTCGCGTACTCGGCTCGGCGCCGGAAAATGGCTATGCCATCGCACAGCAGGCGACGTCACCGCAGGACCTGGCGCTCGACGTCATCAATCTCCTGCCGTTCGGGCCGGTCGTCGAGCAGTGCCTCGGCGGCACGGGAACTGTCACGATGACGGGCGATATCGCATCGCCCGACACGTTATCGTCTGGCGATTACTTCCTCATCGAATACGATCTCTGCGACGAAGGCCAGGGTGAAGTAATCGACGGGACCCTCGAACTCACGGTAACCGACTTCAGCGGGGACCTGTTCCTCGGCACCTACCGGGTCGGGATGGACGCCGTCATCGACAACCTCAGTATCGCGACCGCAACGGACACCGAGACGGCCGACGGGGATGCCGCGATTACCCTCGATACCATGAACGCACCGTTTGTCAGCACGGCCGTTGCGGGCTCGAGCGTAACCCGGACGTCGACTGCCGGGACCGAGGTACTGATTGATTATCGTTCCGACCAGACGGTCGACGGCAACCAGAATCCGCCACCGTTCACGATGGAGGCTTCCGGCACGCTCGACAGTTCGGAACTCGCGGGCGCAGTGGACTACACCACCCAGACCGCGTTTCGCGGCTACGTGCCCGGATACCCTGGCGAAGGCGTGTTGCTGGTCCGGGGCGCCGGTTCCGAAGCACGCCTCGTGGCTATCGACGACAACAACGTGCGTGTGGAAATCGACAGTAACGCGGACGGCGTGGTGGACGCCACGTTCAACCTGACCTGGGACGAGTTCCTGTCGCCGGAAACATAGGGAGAAATTATCGGAATTCCGAGGTATTATGTGAACTAGCTCAAGGACTTTGGCGTAATATTGGGCCAGATTAGCTGAACGTCAGCAATTGTAGGGAAGCCATGTTCGTTACCCCGCGTCGCGACAAACTGAACCGCATTGTCATCCTCAATCCGAAGGGTGGTTGCGGCAAATCGACGCTGGTGACCAACCTCGCGGCCTGCTATGCCCAGGACGGACCGACGCCCGCCATCATGGACTACGATCCGCAGGGTTCGACCATGGCGTGGCTCGAGCGGCGCTCCCGGGACCTGCCGACGATTCACGGCATCGCTGCATACAAGAAGTCGATGCAGGCGACGCGCAGCTGGCAGTTGCGCGTGCCGCACGAGACCGAGACCTTGCTGGTCGATTCGCCGGCCAGCATCAATCACGACGACCTCAGGGAACTGACCCGCGACTCGACGAGTATTCTCGTGCCGGTGCTGCCCTCCTCCATGGATATTCACGCCGCGTCGCGCTGTATCGCTGACTTGCTGCTCGTCGCCAAAGTCGACCGGCGCGATCGCAAACTGGCCGTCGTCGCTAACCGGACCCGCAAGAATACGAAGAGTTTCGGCAAACTGATGCGCTTTCTGGATTCACTCGGTATTCCGATCATCGCCGTCCTGCGCGACAGCCAGAACTTCGTGCATGCGGCGGAACAGGGCGTCGGGCTGTGCGAAATGCAGCCCTCGCGGGTCCGGCAGGACGTCGAGCAAATCGAGAAGATCATGCGCTGGCTCAATGCCTGGCCCGAACGTCGCCACGATTCCTCGAACGTGGCATCGATCGAACAAAAACCGCGTCTCGGTCGCTCGATTCTCAGGCGCCCCCAGTTTGGCTCAGCCTGAGCCCTCGCACTGTATCTGCGCATAAAGCTCGCGGTCCACGTTGCCTCCGCTGATGACGATGATCGTCGTCTCGCCACGGCTGTCGATTTTGCCGGATAACACGGCGGCCAGCGCGACCGCACCGCCCGGTTCGACGACCATCTTGAGATGCCGAAACGCGAAACGCATCGCCGCACGCACCTCTGCATCGCTGACTGCCAGGCCGTCGCCGAGCAGGTGGCGATTGATCTCGAAGGTCAGCTGGCCCGGCGTATGTGCCTGCAGGGCATCGCAAATCGAGCGCGCGTCGTCATGAATTCGTTCACGCCGGCCCGAGGCCAGCGACCTTGCCGTATCGTCGAAATCCTCGGGCTCCACGGTGTGGATCTCAACCTTCGGGAAGACGTGTTTGAGCGCCGTAGCGGTGCCGGCAATCAGGCCGCCGCCGCCGCAGCATACCAGTACGCGATCCGGCTCGACCCCTGACGTTTCGCAATCCCTGGCGATCTCGAGCCCGACCGTGCCCTGTCCGGCGATAATGTAGTCGTGGTCGTATGAAGGCACGAGCACGGCGCCACGCTCGGCCGAGATCCTGCGCGCAATGGCCTCGCGATCACCGGTATAGCGATCGTAAGTGATGACCTCCCCGCCGAGTCGCTGCGTGTTCTCGAGTTTGGCCGCGGGTGCATCCGCAGGCATGACGATGGCCGTGTGGATACCAAGCAATGCGCCTGCAGCGGCGACGCCCTGGGCGTGATTGCCGGAAGAAAAAGCGACGACGCCGCGAGCGGCTTCCTCGGGCGAAAGCTGGCTCAGGAAATTGTAGGCGCCGCGAATCTTGAACGACCCGGTCACCTGCAGGCATTCGGGCTTGACCAATACCGTTCCTCCCGCCACCTCATCGAGCGCATGATTGCGCAACAGCGGCGTGTGCACGGCCGTTCCCGCAAGCCGCGCTGCGGCGGCCTCGATATCCGCAAACGCGATCACGGCATGGCCAGCCCGGTCAGCCGGTCGATCTTGGCCGCACAGATAAAGTCATTGTCGGACAGCCCGTTTATCGCGTGGGTCGTAAAGCTGACGTGACACCGCCCGTATTCGATCGTCAATTCGGGGTGATGATCTTCAGCGATAGCGATCCACGCGACCGCGTTGGCAAAACCCAGCGTCTGGTCGTACGCGCTGAAGCGAAAGCTGCGCGCAATTCCGAGACCGTCATCGCTCAGTTTCCAGTCGTCGTCGAGCGCCTGCATCAACTGCCGGCACTGTTCTTTATCGAGTGGCTGCACTCCCCCCTCGCAGGGTTTGCAGCGACGTTCTGCAAGGCTCTCGCTCATGACTCGTTCTCACTTCCTTCCCCGCCCGTCTCGAAGAAATCGGGCGACGGCGGGGATATCCGGAATCCATCCTCAGCGCAGGATGAACCCATGCCTGAGGGGATCCTGGGGATCGATGAGAATCTCGTTCCTTCCGGTAATGTGGGAGGTCCCAGTCACTCTGGGGATAACGGCGTCATAGCCGCCGAAGTGGGCAGCTTCCTCCACTCTTCCGGTAAAGGTGGTTCCCAGGATGCTCTCCACGGTGAATCCCTCTCCAAGGGCAATCTCTCCCCGGGCAAAGTGTAGCGCAGCCCGAGCGCTGACGCCCGTGCCTGTG
>JARRMH010000046.1:0-10628 GCA_037386205.1 Woeseiaceae bacterium
TTCCTGGCCGCCGGAAGCGCCGTCATCCTGCTGCTCGGCTTTGCCCTGCCGTCGATGATCCAGCTGCGCAACACGCCGCCGCTGCGGGTACTGCGCCATGATGCGATGCCACCGGCGCCGTCCCGGGTGCTGGTCGGCGGCTTGTCGCTGGCTGCCGTCGGGCTGCTCCTGCACCGGTCCGTCGGCGACCCGCGCATGCTCGTTTACCTGCTCGGCGGCATCATCGTCATTGCCGGGGCCCTGTATCTCGTCGGCCGCGGGCTCGTCGCGGTCATCGGCCGGGCGCGCTCCGGTGTCGGCGTGGCATGGCGTTACGGGCTGGCCAATGTTTCCCGCCGCGGCCGCGACAGTGCCGTGCAGGTTGTCGCCTTCGGTCTCGGTATCACCGTGTTGCTGTTGCTGACGCTGGTCCGTACCGATCTGCTCGACGGCTGGCGGGCGACGCTCGATGACGATGCACCGAACCACTTCCTGATCAATATCCAGCCGCACGAGCGCGAGACGGTCGGGGCGCTGTTCGCCGAGAGCGGTCTCGAGGTCCCGCAGTTCACGCCGCTCGTGCGTGCCCGGATGGTGGCGATCAACGGCGAGTCGGTAAAGGAACGCAGTTATCCCAACGAGGAGGGTGAGTGGCTTGCAAACCGCGAGGCCAACCTGTCGTGGGCCCGGGAACTCAGTTCGAGCAACCAGGTCGTCGCGGGTGACTGGTGGCCCGCAGACTACGACGGTCCGCCGCTGGCGTCTGTCGAGGAGGAGGCCGCAATGAATGCGGGCCTCGGGATCGGCGACGTCCTCGAGTTCTTCGTGGCAGGCCGCGAGGTGGAGGCCCGCATCGCCAGCATTCGCACGATCAACTGGGACTCGTTCCAGCCCAACTTCTTTATCGTCCTCTCGCCGGGCGCACTCGACGGCCTGCCCACGACCTACATCTCGAGCGTGCGCGTCGAGGAAGCCGAGCAGCCGATACTGATCAGGCTCATGCGGGAGCACCCGGCCGTGTCGGTCATCGACCTCGGCGCCATTCTCGAGCAGGTCCGCGGGATCATCGAGAAGGCGAGTCTCGCCGTGCAGGCCGTATTCGTGTTTACGCTGGCCGCGGGAATTGCGGTGCTGTTCGCCGCCGTGCAGTCGACGATCGACGAACGGCGTTTCGAAAGCGCAATGTTGCGGGCCCTCGGCGCCCGCCGCAGCACGGTGTTTGCCGGGGTCATGACCGAATTCGCGGCGCTCGGCGCCGCTGCGGGCATCCTCGCATCGGCCGGGGCGTCGATCCTCGCGGCCGTGGTTGCCGTCAAGCTGTTTGAACTGCCCTGGCAGTTCAATCCGCTGATCTGGCTGGCCGGCGTCGGTGCCGGCGTGCTCGTCGTCTGCCTGAGCGGCTTCTTCGCGGCCCGGGGCGCCATCAACGCGAAGCCCGCCGATATCCTGCGGGGGGCCACGTGAGCGAGTCGAAGCTTTCCTGCGGCGTGGTCGTGGCGCGCCGGGCGGGCCCGGGCTGGCTCACACTCATGCTGCGAGCGTACCGACACTGGGATTTTCCCAAGGGCATACGCGAGCGCGGCGAAGAGCCGCTCGATGCGGCGGTGCGGGAGGTCGCCGAGGAGACGGGGATCACCGAACTCGAATTCGAATGGGGCGACCGCTACTTCGAGACCGGCCCCTACAGCCGGGGCAAGATCGCGCGCTACTTCATCGCGACGACGACCAGCAAAGACGTCGTTCTCGGACCGTCCCCGGAAACCGGTTTACCCGAACACCAGGAATGGCGCTGGGTGACCTTCGACGAGGCGTACGACCTCGGCTCGCCGCGCGTCCGGCAGATCGTCCAGTGGGCCCGCCAGATCATCGGCGCCTGAGCTAGACGACCCGGTTGCGCTGCCGTCCCTCCAGGAACGCGCGGATGTTGGCAGTGAGTTCATCGACCGCGGCCTGGCGCGCCTCGCGCGTTCCCCAGGCGATGTGCGGCGTCACAATGAGATTGTCGCCCGCGTAGTCCAGCAACGGATCGCCGTCGACGGGCGGCTCCACGGGCAAAACGTCGATTGCCGCGCCGGCGATCTCCTCATCCTCGAGCGCATCGACCAGTGCTGCCGAGTCGATCAGCGCGCCACGCGCCGTGTTGATGAGGTAAGCATTCCGCTTCATTGCCGCGAACTGGTCGCGGCCGAAAAGATTGCGCGTGGCGTCGGTCAGCGGACAGTGCAACGATATGACATCCGCCCGCGCCAGCAGTTCGTCGAAGGTCACCCTGCCTGCGGGTACCGCGTTGCTTCCCGGCCGTGCCGCAACGAGCACATTCATCCCGAACGCCTCACCCATGCGCGCGACGCCCCGGCCGAGCTCGCCGAAACCGACGATGCCGAGGGTCATCGACGACAGCTCCCGGATCGGCCGCGTCAGCATGCAGAAATTGCTGGCCTCCTGCCAGGCACCGGCGCGGACGTCCGATGCGTAGCCTTGCAGCTGGTGGGTAAGGGAGAGGAGGCAGCCGAAGACGTGTTCAACGACGGATGCGGTGCAATACGCGCGAATGTTGGCTACCGCGACACCGTGCCGGCGCGCCGACTCGAGATCGATATTATCCGTTCCCGTGGCCGTCAGACCGATGAACCGCAGGTCGTCAGCCCCCTTGAAAAGGGCGTCCGAGATCATCACCTTGTTGCCCAGAACGATTTCGGCGCCTAATATGCGCGCGGCAATCTCGTCATCGGCCGTTTCATCGTAGATCTCGAGTTCGGGAAGCAACGACCGCAATTCGCTGGTATCGAGGTCGGGTCCCATGGTCGCCCAGTCGAGCAAGACGGCTTTCATAACGGAGAATGGCCTGTGGTAAGTTCAGGAATCAAGCAAGCATCAGGTATGGAGTGCGGGGGGAGCATTACCGTGACAGCGGTAACAGGCTATGATGCAAACATGAAAAAAACAAGCAACAACAAGAACTTCAGAATGATGGCCTGGTGCCGGCACGGGATTCGCATCGGATGAAGTCGGACCGGATAGTCCCGGAGCCGCCCCGGCTGCGGCCCGAGGACGAAGAAAGCGCCTCGGTCTGGGGCTTTCGCGACACGCGCTTCGAAATGCTCGACGACGACGTCGTCAGGATGACCGGCGAGCGCTACGAACTCGCCGGGCAGGACTTGCCCGATCTGCTCGCGTGGGTTCGGGACATGATTCACCCGGATATTGCCGCGGATAATCGGAACCCGCCGAGCTATCCGCCGGCGATACCGGAGCCGCAGGTCAACGAGGCGTTCGTCAGCGCGATCGGTTCCTTCCTCGGGGAGGACCAGGTCAGCGACGATGCCGAGACCCGCCTGCGTCGCGGCCACGGGCATACGCAGGAGGAGATGTTCAGCATCAAGTACGGCCGCCTCGCCCGCGTTCCCGACCTCGTCGTGTTTCCCGCCAGCGACGCAGAGGTGACACAGCTCGTCCAGGCGGCCGGGCAACACGACGTCTGCCTGATTCCGTATGGCGGCGGCACCAATGTGAGCAACGCGCTGCGCTGTCCGGTCGACGAAGAGCGCATGATCGTGTCAGTCGATCTGCAGCGCATGAACCGTATCCTGTGGATCGACCCGGAGAACCGGATGGCCTGCATCCAGGCCGGGGCGGTCGGCCGGATTCTTGCCGAGCAGCTTGCCGAGCATGGCTTCACGCTGGGACACGAACCCGACAGCATCGAGTTCTCGACCATGGGCGGCTGGATCGCGACCCACGCCAGCGGCATGAAAAAGAACCGCTACGGCAACATCGAGGACATCGTGCTGGACGTCACCGTCGTCACGACGAGCGGCACGCTCGAGCGGCCGATGGTGGCACCGCGCGAGTCCGTCGGGATCGGCGATGCGCGCCGCTGGATCTTCGGTTCCGAAGGTGGCCTCGGGATCGTGACGCAGGCAGTCGTGAAAATCTTTCCGTTGCCCGAGGCCCAGGAATACGGCTCCATTATTTTTCCGAACCTCGAGAAAGGCGTCGCTTTTCTCTTCGAGCTGACGCGCAAGGCGACCCCGCCGGCCAGCGTGCGGCTCGTCGACAACGTGCAGTTCCAGCTCAGCCAGACACTGAAACCCCGATCGACCGGTTTGAAGAAGCTCAAGAGCAGGCTCGAGAAGTGGTTCGTGCTCAACGTCAAGGGTTTCGATGCCGACGAGATGACCGCCTGCACGCTGGTCTTCGAGGGGACGCGCGAGGAGGTCGCCGCGCAGCAGCAGAGCGTTTACCGCATTGCCAGGCGCCACGCGGGCATGAACGGCGGCGCTTCCAACGGCAAGCGCGGCTACCAGCTGACCTACGGCATCGCTTACCTGCGCGACTGGATCCTGAATCACTGGCTGCTCGCGGAATCGTTCGAAACGTCGGCGTCGTGGACCGATGCGCTCGCGGTCTGCAACAACGTCAAGCGACGCCTGGAGGAAGAGCATCGCAAACGCAACCTGCCGGGCAAGCCGTTCATGTCCTGTCGCGTAACCCAGGTCTACCCGACCGGGGTTTGCATCTATTTCTACTATGCGTATTACTTCAAGGGAGTGGACAACCCGAGCGAGACTTTCAGCGCAATCGAACATGCCGCCCGCGACGAGGTGCTCAAGTCCGGCGGCTCACTGTCACACCATCACGGCATCGGCAAGATCCGGCGCGACTTCCTGCCGCGCGTTCTGTCGCCGGGCATGCTCGAATGGGAGAAAGAAATAAAGAAAGCCGTGGATCCGGGCAACGTATTCGGTGCCGACAACCAGGGCTTCGCGTCCGCAGAGGGCGATAGCAGATAATCCGGTATCTGCAGGGGAAGGCTGTGCAAGATCAGGGATCAACAGCAGAAGCCGCGGGCAGCGGCGGTCGGGACGTACTGCTGACCGGTGCGACCGGCTTTCTCGGGAAAGTCGTGTTGTACGAGTTGCTGCGCCGGCGCAAGGCGCTCGGTATCGACCGCATTAACGTGCTGGTGCGCACGAACCGCAATGGCACGGCAGAGCGGCGCTTCGAGAACGATATTGCCTCGTCGCCATGTTTTGCGGACCTGGATCCCGACTGGACCGACTGTGTCGCGGCGGTCGCCTGCGACCTGAGCCTGCCCGGCGCGGGCATCGACGTCGACGAACGGACCGCACTGCAGGAGACCGTTACGCACGTCATCAATTGTGCGGCATCGGTGCAGTTCGACCTGCCGATCGAAAAGGCCGCTGCGGCGAACATCACGACCGCCCTCGAGATGCTCGAACTGGCGCGCGGCTGCCAGCAGCTCGAATCCTTCGTCAACGTGTCGACGGCCTACGTGACACCGCACGTCAGCGACGACGAGCCCGTCAAGGAAGTGCTGGCGCCGCTGCCGCGCCCCGCGCGCGAACTCTACGAGGCCATCCAGCGCGGCGAGGTCGACGAGGACGAGCTCATGGCGCGTTCGGGCCATCCCAATACCTACACCCTGACAAAATGCATTGCCGAACACCTGCTGGTCGAACAGCAGGGTGACGTGCCGCTGGCCCTGGTCCGGCCCAGCATCATCTCCGCCAGCATGGAACGACCGTCGCCGGGATGGATCGACAGTCCGGCTGCATTCGCCCTGTTCGTGGTGCAGATCGGGGCCGGCCGCATGCGTGCCGTCGTCGCCCGCCCGGACTCGCGGCTCGATGTGATTCCCTGCGATGCGGTAGCCGACCGGGTCATCGGCGCAGCTTTCGAGCTGACGCGCCCGGACGACAGCCCGGAGCCCGTGATATGGCATGCCGTGGCAGGTCCGGAGAACAGCGTCGTCATCCGCTCGTGCATCAAGGCGATCGAGGCATACTTTGCGCGCAACCCGCTCACGCGCCGCGGCAACAAGGACCAGGCGGCCGTCAACATTCGGTACCTCGGGCCCGACGGCTTGTTGTACCGGCTCAACCACTGGCTGTACCACGAGCGCGGCTCGACGTCCCGGCGCAAGGCGGAAGGCATCGCGGCCACCAATCGACTGTTCTCGTGCTTCACGCAGAAGACGTTCCGCTTCGAGTCGTCCGTGCCCTTCGATCCGCCGAACTTCGATCCGGTCGGGTACCTGACGACGGTTTTCAAGGGCGTCGCGGAAAACCTCATGGGCGCCGACAAATCGGCCGTGCCGTTTGCCGGCAGCCGTTTCCCGAAACCGCGCCAGGATCTCGGCTGGGTCGCGAGCCAGCCGCAGGGTAACCTGTTCGTACGCAACGCCGTTTACGTCGTGATCAAGACGTTGCGCAAGTGCCTCGACTACGTCACCTTCGACCGCGAAGCGTTCGAAGCCGCGGTGCGGGAGGTCCCCGAAGGCGCGCACATCGTGCTCGTGCCGTCGCATCGCAGCTATCTCGATTTCGTGCTGTGTTCAATCCTGATGTTCTCCCGCCCGGATCTCGGTATCAGGATTCCGCATATCGCGGCGACCTCCGATTTTGCGCGCATCCCCCTGCTCAACTGGCTGATTCTCAGGCTGCACGCGTTCTACATCGAGCGCGGCCTCGGCCGTGAGGACAAGAAGCTGACGAACAAGGTGCGTGATCTCGTCCGCTCGGGTCGCGTGATCGAATTCTTCATCGAAGGCAAGCGCAGCCGCACGCGCCGGTTTCTGCCGCCGCGCCGCGGCCTGTTGCGGTGCCTGCAGTCGACGGGCGAGACGTTTGCCGTGCTGCCGATCGCTTTCAGTTACGAGCGGCTGCCCGAAGAGGCGGCCTTCACGGTGGAGCTGCAGGGCGATCCGCGGCCGCCGATGCGCCTGCGCGACCTGCTGCAGTGGAACCGGCGCGCCCGCCGTGGCGAGATCAACCTCGGCCGGGCGCACATGGCCTGCGGCAAGCCCGTCGTCTACGGTCCGGACTCCGATATCTACCAGGTGGCGAACGACATCATGGCCGAACTTCAGCACGAGACCGTGGCCACGAAATACCACCTGCAGGCGTTCCTCGACCGGGAACAGGATGCGCTCGTCGACATTGACGTGTCGTGGCTGGCCGAGGCCATCGAGCGCCGCGGTGGCAGCGTGTTACGGACGTTTCTCAAGGACGATGGCGTATCGGCGCTGCACGAGCGCTGCATGCGTTACCAGTACGAACACCTGTTCTACACCGAGGCCGAGCAGGCTTTTGCGGGCAACCCGGCGATCCAGAACCACATCCGGCGCAATCGCTACGCCACCATCACGCCGCCGGATCGCGCGGCGGACCCCGAGGACCCACGGACTGCCATGTTCTTGCGCGCGTTATTCGGCGACGTCGTCCGCAACTACCGGATCACGGTCGATACCCTGGGCAGCCCGGGGTCCACGCTCGAACTGACGACGCCGCTGGCCGTCATCAAGGCGCGACTCGATGACGAGCTGCACGTTCCCGATGTCGAGGGCGCGTTCGAGGACCTGGTGCAGCGCAACATCCTCGCGTATGACGCAGAGCAAAAGGCGTGGTTCTGGGGGCCGGAGGCCGACAAGCTGGGCGCCTACCGGGATGCCCTGGGAAATTTCTGAGACATGCCTGGCCCGTACCTCGTCACTGGCGCCTCCGGTTTTGCGGGCCGCCACCTGCTCGAGGCTCGTCCGCCCGACACGACGGCCATTGCGCTGGTCCGGGACCCTGACGCCTGGAATGCCGAAGCGTGGAGCGCGCATCTCGATGGTGTGAGCACCGTCCAGGGGTCTTTAAACGGCACAGACAGCCTGGCCGATGAGGTGCCGCCGCTGGACGGGATATTTCATTGCGCAGCCCTCGTGCGTCACAGTCGCATCAACGCTGAGGAGATCTACACGACCAACGTCGAGGGCACGCTCAATATCGTGCGGCTCGCGGCGAGGCACGGGTGCCGGGTCGTCATGCTGTCGACTTCGGGTACCGTCGGTTGCTTCGCGAGCCCGGACGAAACGGCGGACGAGACGGCCGATTTTTGCGAAGCGACGGTGCGGGACTGGCCGTACTATCACTCGAAGATCATCGCCGAGCGGCGCGCCCGGGAACTGGCCGAAGAACTCGGCGTCGAGCTGGTATTCATCCGCCCACCGGTCCTGCTCGGCCCCGGCGACCATCGCTTCCGCTCGACGTCCAACATCATCCGCATGCTGCGCGGCCGCCTGCCGTTCCTGATCCGTGGCGGCATGCATTTCATCGACATCCGCGATGCCGTACGCGCCATCTGGAACGCGATGACATTGCCGCAGCCGCGCCCGGTGTATCACCTGGCGGGCACAGCCTCGAGCATCGAGGCCTTCTTCGGCATGGTCGAGGAAGTCTCGGGCGTGGCCGCGCCGCGCCGCATTCTGCCGTACGGACTGGCGCACCGGATCGCTACGGCGAACGAGTGGATCGGCATGCGCGTGCGCGGCGAGCCGCTGCACTACTTCCCGGGCCCGGTTGTCGTCGAGATGGCCGCGCATTACTGGGGCCTGTCGTCGCTCTATGCCGCAGACGACCTCGGTTACCGGAGTCGCAATCCGCGCATGACGCTCCGGGATACCGTCGAGTGGCTGCGCGCCAATCACCCGGCTCTGCGACCAACGACGCCATGAGCGATGCCTTCTGGAAACGGAAGTCGCTGGCCCAGATGAATCGCGAGGAATGGGAATCGTTGTGTGACGGGTGTGCGCTGTGCTGCCTGCACAAGGTCCAGGACGAAGATACCGACGAGGTGTTCTTCACGGATATTGCCTGCCGGCTGCTCGACGTCGAAACCTGCCGCTGCAGCGACTACGCCAATCGCGCGCAGGAAGTCGCCGAGTGTCTCGTCCTGGTCGCCGACCAGCCGGAGAAGTTCAAATGGTTGCCCGCCAGCTGTGCCTATCGCAGACTGGCCGACGGCAAGGACCTGCCCGAGTGGCATCCCCTGGTGACGGGTGATCCGGACAGCGTCCACGCGGCCGGGATCTCGGCCAGGGCGTTTGCCGTGTCCGAGAACGAGATGACCGAGTGGAGCATCATGGCCGATCTCGGCGCGAACGAGGTCTGATGTGAGCGATCATCCGACAATTCCGCTGACGGCCTACCGCGAATACCCGGTCGACGAAATGCGTGCGCGCCTCGCCGAGTTTTATCAGGACCTCAGTCGTCGTCGGACCGTGCGCGACTTTGCCGACCGGCCGGTACCGCGCGACCTCATCGAAACGGCACTCAAGGCGGCGGGCACGGCGCCCAGCGGGGCCAACCTGCAGCCCTGGCACTTCGTGGTCGTTGCAGGTGCTGCCACGAAGAAAAAAATCCGCGCCGCAGCCGAAGCGGAAGAGCAGGCGTTTTACGCCCACCGCGCTTCCGCGGAGTGGCTGGCCGCGCTCGAGCCGCTCGGCACCGATGAGAGCAAGCCGTTCCTCGAGACCGCGCCGTACCTGATCGCGGTCTTTCTGCAGAAATTCGGCGAGTTGCCCGATGGCCGCAAGGTGAAACACTACTACCCGGCCGAGTCGACGGGGCTCGCAACCGGGCTGCTGATTACGGCGTTGCACCGCGCCGGTCTCGCGACCCTGACGCACACGCCGAGTCCCATGAAGTTCCTGAATGAGATCCTCGACCGGCCGAAGAGCGAGCGGCCCTTCCTGCTGCTCGTCGTCGGCTACCCGGCGGCCGATGCGCGCGTTCCCGACCTCGACCGCAAGGCGCTCGAAGAGTTCACCTCGTGGGTGGAGGAATAGGCGGAAGCCCTAGCCCGTGTTCTGCAGGCCCTGGGCGATGCCGTTGACCGTGGCCAGTAATGCATCGAAGAGCTCTTCATCCTGGCGGTCGGTTGCGCGCCAGCGTCGCAGTAACTCGATCTGCAGGAGGCTGATCGGATCGACGTAGGGATTGCGAAGAGCGATCGCCCGTTGCAACGTGAAGTCACCCTCGAGAATCGAATCGTGATCTGAATACTCGAGGATCGTATCGCGCGTGAGTTCGAATTCGCTGACGATCCGCGGGAAGAATACCTCGTGCAGGTCGCCGGACAGGTCCGAGTAGAGCTCTGCGATGCCGAGATCGGCTTTCGCGAGCACCATCTCGACGTCGGCCACGAGTGTCCGCAGGAAGAACCACTCGCGGAACATGTTGCCGAATGCCTCCCCGCCGAACTCGTCGATGGCTTTCCTGAGGCCGCTGCCGACGCCGTACCAGCCCGGCAGGATGAAACGCGATTGCGTCCAGGCGAATACCCAGGGAATCGCCCGCAGGTCCTCGATGCCGGCCTGCGCGCGCCGGGATGCCGGTCGCGAACCGATGCGCATGCGCTCGATGACATCGATGGGCGTCGCGGTGCGGAAGTAGTCGTTGAACTCGGGCGTGTCGTAGACAAGGTGGCGATAGGCCTTGCGACTCTCGGCCGCGATGAGGTCCATCATGTCATGCCATTCCGGCATGTCGTTGCCGCGATGCCGAGGCATCGCGGTGGCCAGCGCCACCGACCCGGTGACCTGTTCCAGCGTGCGCAGGGCGATACCGCGCAAGCCGTATTTCTCGTTGATGATCTCGCCCTGCTCGGTGACGCGCAGGCGCCCGTTGACGGTTCCCGGTGGCGCACCGAGTACGGCTGTATGCGTCTTGCTGCCGCCGCGGCTGACCGATCCGCCACGGCCGTGGAACAGCGTCAACTCGATGTCCTCGCTGTCCATCGCGTGGACGAGCATCTCCTGGGCGTTCTGGATGGCCCAGCGCGACGAGGCGATGCCGCCGTCC
>JARRMH010000047.1:0-10528 GCA_037386205.1 Woeseiaceae bacterium
AAATGAAGAGCAAAAGCAAGAACAAGCCGCTGGCGCTCTCCTCCTGCGGTCACTCGATCGCCACACGCGGCGATGCCAAAAAGACGGCCCTGGGCGCCAGTCACGGCGACGCGATCGCGCACGGCGTGCGCGTAGCGAGAAATCTTGGCAACCTGCCGGCCAACGTGTGCACGCCGTCCTACCTCGCCCGTACGGCGAGAAAACTCGCTGCCGGCAACGGCAAGCTGACGACGTCGGTGCTGACCGAAGCGGAGATGAAGAAACTCGGCATGGGCTCACTGCTGTCGGTCACGGCCGGAACCGTGGAACCCGCGAAGCTGATCGTCATGAAGTACCGCGGTGCGGAGAGCGACAAGCCGGTCGTGCTCGTCGGCAAGGGCGTCACCTTCGATACGGGCGGAATCTCACTGAAGCCCGGTCCCGCGATGGACGAAATGAAATTCGACATGTGTGGCGCAGCCGGTGTCATAGGAACGATGGCGGCCGTCGCCAGGATGGAGTTACCGATCAACGTCAACGTCGTCGTGCCGGCAGTGGAAAACATGCCGAGCGGCGAGGCGACAAAGCCGGGCGACATCGTCAGGAGCATGTCGGGCCAGACGATCGAAGTGCTCAATACCGATGCCGAAGGACGTCTGATCCTGTGCGATGCCCTGACGTATGCGCGTCGTTTCAAACCCGCGGCGATCATTGACGTCGCGACGCTCACCGGAGCTTGCGTCGTTGCACTCGGCGCCCATCGCACGGCGATCATGAGCAACTCCGATGATCTGCGTGAGGAGATTTTTGCCGCCGGCGACGCAGCCGGCGACCGTGGCTGGCCAATGCCACTCGGCGATGAGTACGCCGAGCAGCTCAAGAGTAATTTCGCCGACATGGCCAACATCGGCGGTCCCGGCGGGGGCGCCGTGACGGCCGCCTGTTTCCTGGGCAAGTTCACCGACGGGATGGACTGGGCGCATCTCGACATCGCCGGTACGGCCTGGAAGTCGGGCAGCAAGAAAGGTGCGACGGGACGCCCCGTCCCGATGCTCTCGCAGCTGCTCCTCGAGCGTTGTGGCGCCCTTCCCTGACGAGCATGGCCCGGGTCGACTTCTACATTCTCGCACAACCCGATGAGCGCGCGCGCCAGCTGCTCGCCTGCAAGCTGGCCGAGAAGGCCTGGCGCCTCGACAACTCGGTCTATATTCACACCAGAGACCGCAGCGAGGCCGAGCGACTCGACGAGCTGCTGTGGACGTTTCGCGACGGCAGCTTCGTTCCCCATGGTCTCAATGGCCGCCATGATGGCACGGAGTCCTCGCCGATCATGGTCGGGTGCGACCCCGACGGCGTCGAGACGCGCGATCTCCTGATCAATCTCGACGACGACATCCCGTCGTTTGCCGAGGGTTTCCCGCGAGTCGCCGAACTTGTAACCTCCGACGAAGACAGCAGGAACCTGAGCCGTCGGCGCTATGCGGCCTACCGCGACCAGGGTCACGACCTCAATACACACAAACTCTGATGGACAAGTCCTACCGACCCGAAGAACTCGAACAGCGCATATACGAGCGCTGGGAAGAGCGAGGCTGGTTCGCACCGCAGGGTGACGGCGAGCCCTACTGCATAATGATCCCGCCGCCGAACGTGACGGGCACCCTGCACATGGGCCACGCGTTCCAGGACACGATCATGGACGCGCTCGTTCGCTACCACCGCATGCGCGGTTTTCGTGCGCTGTGGCAACCGGGAATGGACCATGCGGGCATTGCCACGCAGATGGTCGTCGAACGCCTGCTGAACAACGAGGGTACATCGAGACGTGATCTCGGCCGCGAGAAATTCGTCGAGCGTGTGTGGCAATGGAAGGAAGAGTCGGGCGGCCAGATCGCCAGGCAAACGCGCCGACTCGGGGCCTCGGTCGATTGGAGCCGCGACCGTTTCACGATGGATGAGGGCTGCTCGGCCGCCGTCAGCAAAGTCTTCGTCGATCTTTACGACGAGGGGCTGATCTACCGCGGCAAGCGGCTCGTCAACTGGGACCCGGTCCTGCACACGGCTCTCTCGGATCTCGAGGTGCTCGCCGAGGACGAGCCCGGCAACCTGTGGCACTTCCGCTACCCGCTCGCCTCCGGAGACGGCCATCTCGTCGTTGCGACGACCCGGCCCGAAACCATGCTCGGTGACAGTGCCGTCGCCGTGCATCCCGACGATGAGCGCTACAGCGCACTCGTCGGCCAGGAGATCGTGCTGCCGATCGTCGGTCGCCACATACCGATCATCGCGGATGACTACGTCGACCCGGAGTTCGGCACGGGCTGCGTCAAGATCACGCCCGCGCACGATTTCAACGACTATGAAATCGGCCGGCGCCACGACCTGCCGATGTACAACATCCTGACGGACGACGCCACTCTCAATGACGAGGTCCCGGTGGCCTATCGTGGCCTCGACCGGTTCGTCGCCCGCGAACGGGTCGTCGAGGAATTCCGGGAACTCGGCCTGCTCGAGGAGATCGAGGACTATACGGTCAAGATTCCGCGCGGCGACCGCTCCCATGCCGTGGTCGAGCCGTATCTCACCGACCAGTGGTACGTGAAGATCGAGCCACTGGCGAAGCCCGCGATCGAGGCGGTCGAGTCGGGCCGCATTCGCTTCGTTCCCGAAAACTGGTCCAAGACGTACTTTGAATGGATGTACAACATCCAGGACTGGTGTATCAGCCGCCAGCTCTGGTGGGGGCATCGCATTCCGGCCTGGTACGATACCGACGGCAATGTCTATGTCGGCCACGACGAAGACGACGTCCGGCAGCGCAACGATCTCGACAAGGACGTCGTGCTACGCCAGGACGATGACGTCCTCGATACGTGGTTTTCGTCGGCCCTGTGGCCTTTCAGCACCCTCGGCTGGCCCGGGCAGACGGAGTCGCTCGACGAATTCTACCCGGGCAATGTGCTCGTAACGGGCTTCGATATCATCTTCTTCTGGGTTGCGAGGATGATCATGATGGGGCTCAAGTTCATGGGTGACGTCCCGTTTCGCGAGGTCTACATTCACGGCCTGATTCGCGACCAGGACGGGCAGAAGATGTCCAAGTCGAAGGGCAATGTGCTCGACCCGCTGGACCTGATCGACGGCATCGACCTCGAGTCCCTCGTCGCCAAGCGCACGGCCGGCATGATGCAGTCGCACCTGGCGCCGAAGATTGAACAGGCCACGCGCAAGCATTTTCCCGACGGCATCGATGCCTACGGCTGCGACGCCCTGCGCATGACCTTCTCATCGCTGGCGACGACCGGGCGGGACATCCGTTTCGACGTCGGACGCATCGAGGGCTACAAGAACTTCTGCAACAAGCTGTGGAATGCTGCGCGTTACGTCCTCATGAATACGGGATCGCTCGATGAGGGCGACCTCGAACTGAGCCCTGCGGATCGCTGGATTCGCGCCCGCCTCGACGAGACGACTCGTGCCATGCACCGGCATTTCGCAGCCTACCGGCTCGATCTCGCCGCACAGGCGATTTACGACTTTACCTGGCACGAGTTTTGCGACTGGTACCTCGAGCTTTCCAAGCCGGTACTGCAGGCCGACGAGTCGTCCCCTGCCCTGCAGCGTGGCACGCGCCGGACGCTGATCGAGACACTCGAAGCTATCCTGAGGCTGCTGCATCCGCTCGTCCCGTTCATCACCGAGGAGATCTGGCAACAGGTCGCGCCACGGGCAGGTATCGAGGGCGACACGATCATGTTGCGACCGTACCCGGAGAGCGACGAAAACGCGGGCGATGAAGCCGCCATCGCGGATATTGAATGGGTGATGCAGTTTATTCTCGGTATCCGCCAGATCCGCGGCGAGATGGATATCTCGCCCGGCAAGGCCCTGCCAGTACTTCTGCAGCATCCGGACGCCGACGATCGTGACCGGGCCGCACGACTTGTGCTGTTGCTGCGGCGCGTCGGTCGCGTCGAGAGCGTCGCGATGCTCGAGGAAGGCACCGAGCCGCCCGCAGCGGCGACGGCGCTGCTGGGCGAAATGCGCCTGCTCGTGCCGATGAAGGGCCTGATCGATGTTGCGGCCGAACGTGCCCGGCTCGACAAACAAATGGACAAGACGCGTGCCGAACTGGCGAAAGCCAGCGGCAAACTCGCGAACGAGAATTTCGTGAACAATGCCCCGGCCGCGGTGGTTACCCAGGAACGCGAGCGTGTCGCGGAGTTCGAGAGAACGATCACACAATTGGCGGAACAGTTACAGAAACTCGACGAACTTGCTTGACGCCGGTCACGGTCGCGATATGGTGGCTGAAGCCCAAACCATCCGAAGGACCCGGGAATGCAGCGCTCGACGACACTCGAAACCGTTTCGACCGGCCGCGGCGCCCAGCGCGCCGTAATCGATCAGGCGCGCGCGTCGCTCGGCGCGGTCATCCTCGGCAAGGACGAACAGATTTCGCTGGCGCTGGCCTGCCTGCTGGCGCGCGGCCACCTGCTGATCGAAGACTTGCCGGGACTCGGCAAGACCATGCTGGCCCAGGCCCTGTCGCGGGTGCTCGGCCTGAGCTTCAGCCGCATCCAGTTCACCAGCGACCTGTTGCCCGCCGACATCATCGGCGTGTCGGTATTCCGCCAGGACAGCGGTGAATTCGAGTTTCAGCCGGGGCCGATATTCGCGCAACTGGTGCTCGCCGACGAGGTCAACCGCGCCACGCCGAAAGCCCAGAGTGCGCTGCTCGAGGCGATGGAGGAGTACCAGGTATCGGTCGACGGCAGCACGCGGGAACTGCCCTCGCCCTTTTTCGTTGTCGCCACGCAGAATCCCGGCGACCAGATCGGCACGTTCCCGCTGCCCGAATCGCAGCTCGACCGCTTCCTGATGCGCGTCGAGATCGGCTATCCCAACGAGGAGAGCGAGCGCGAGTTGATCGCCGGCGGCGATCGTCGCGAAATGCTGAAGGAAATCGAGGCGATCTCCGGGCCGGAGATGCTGACCACGCTGCAGCAGGCAACGCGCGCGGTCCCCGTCACCGATGCGCTGGTCAGCTACATCCAGGCACTCGTCCGGCGCACGCGGGAATCGGCCGACATCGAGGTCGGTCTCTCGCCACGCGGTGCACAGGCACTGGTCGCGGCCGCCCGCGCGCATGCGTTCGTCGAAAATCACTCGGGCGTCTTCCCGGACGATGTCCAGGCCGTTTTTGCCGCCGTCGCCGGCCACCGCCTCAAGCCCGCAACCAGCACGCGTTTTCGCAGCCCGTCCGAACTGTGCCAGCATGTCCTCGATTCCGTGGCCATTCCCTGAGGCACGCGGGTACCTTTCCGGCCTGAGCCGACGCGGGCGCGACCGCGTTCGCCGCTGGGCACGCAGGCGCCAGGGCGCCGACCCGAGCACGGCGACGCTGACCCCCGGCCGGGTCTATATTCTGCCGACGGGCGTCGGCCTGGTCTTTGGACTGATGACGTTCGCCATGCTGCTTGGCGCGATGAACTACAACAACAACCTGTCCTTTGTCCTCACCTTTATCCTGATCGGCGTCGGGTTCGTGGCCATGCATCAGTGCCAGCGCAATCTCGTCGGCCTCGACGTCACGTTCGCCGGGGCCGAGCCGGTGTTCGCGGGCCAGGCGATTCGTTACCGGGTCGCCGTCACCAATAATTCGAAACACATGCGTTACGGCCTCCGGCTGTACACGGATACTGCAGGCAGCGACGTCCAGGATCTCGCGCCCGGCGAAAGCAAGATCTTCGTGCTTGCCGCGCGGACCAGCGAGCGGGGCTGGCAGTCACTCGAACGCTTCGGCATCTGTACGTTGTTTCCGTTCGAACTGTTTCGCGCCTGGGCATGGCTGCACATGGACGCACGCGGACTGGCTTATCCCGCGCTCGCGGATGACGCACCGCCACCGCCGCCGACGATGACCGCACACGGTCACCGGCAGCACGATGCGCGGGGCGAAGAGGACTTTGCCGGCCTGCGTAAATACCACGAAGGGGACTCGCCACGGCACGTGGCCTGGAAGGCCTTCGCGCGCAGCGGCCAGATGCTCTCCAAGCAGTTCGCCGGCGCGGATACGAGCAGCCAGTGGTTCGATTACGAGCAGCTCCAGGGCCTCCACCCCGAACAACGGCTGTCCGTCCTGACCCGCTGGATAGTCGACGCCGACCGCACGCTCGAAGATTACGGGCTGCGAATTCCCGGTGCCGAGTTCCCGCCCGCCCATGGCGACACGCACCGGCGGCGCTGTCTCGAGGCCCTGGCGCTGTTCGACCCGGGATCGGCCTGATGGCCCGGCCGCGCGGCACGGACGGCTCGCTGCTGGCCAGCCTTCCCTGGACACTTGCGGCGCTGCTCGTATCAATTGCGCCGCACATCCCGTTCCTTCCGCCCTGGATCACGGCAGCGTTCCTGGCCTGCGCCGGCTGGCGTTACCACGTCGAGCGCAAACGCCTGGCACTGCCGTCAGCGTGGCTGCGTGCTGCACTCGCGCTCGGATGTTTCCTCGGTGTCCTGGCCACTTATTCCTCGATCAGCGGTGTCGGGCCCGGCTCGGCCCTTCTGACGATCATGGCGGCGCTCAAGCTTCTCGAAACGCGCAGGCGACGTGACCAGTTCGTGTTGCTGTTCCTGTCGATCTTTCTGGTGATGTCGTCGCTGTTGCGCGAACAGTACCTCTGGTCCCTGCCGTATATGCTCGTCAGCATCCTCGTGATCATGACGGCCTGGCTGCGGATGCCGGCCGGGGAACGGCAATCGCCGCGGCAGAGCTTTGCCACGGGGGCCCGGTTACTGGCTTATGCCGCGCCGCTCGCCATCGTCATGTGGCTGTTCTTCCCGCGCATCTCGACGCCGTTCTGGGCCGTGCCCATCGATACCAGCCGCGCCGCTTCCGGACTCAGCGACACGATGAGTCCCGGCGACATCAGCTCCCTGTCACTGTCGGATGCGGTCGCCTTTCGCGTCTCGTTCGCCGGGCCCGTACCCGAGCCGCGCGACCGCTACTGGCGCGGTCTCGTGCTGACGCGCTTCAACGGGCGTACCTGGACAGGCGGCCGCCAACCCGGTCGCGACCCCGGGGCGCGTGACCAGATCGAGGCACGCGGTGATCCGATCGAATACCAGGTAACGATGGAGCCGACGCAGCAACAGTGGATTTTTGCGCTCGACATGCCGACCGAATGGTCACTGCCCCGAACGTATTTCATGGCGCCACATCAGCAGCTGGCCAGCAGCGTTCCGATCGACCAGCGCATCGCCTACGAGATGACGTCCCATACGGACTACGTCGTGGGGCGGGAATTGCGGGACTTGTATCGCGACTGGTATTCGTCGCTACCGCCGGACAGCAATCCGCGCACGGCCAACCTCGCACGTGTCATGCGCCGGGCGGCCGGCTCCGACACGGCCTTCGTCGAGGCCGTGCTCACCAAGCTCCACGAGGAAGAGTATTTTTACACGCTGGAACCGCCGCCACTGGGCAGCAACCCGGTGGACCGTTTCCTGTTCGACACGCGCCGGGGCTTATGCGAACACTATGCGTCGGCTTTCGCCGTTCTGATGCGCAGCGTCGGCATCCCGACCCGCATCGTGCTGGGCTACCAGGGCGGCGAAGTCAACCCGCTGGGGGGGCACCTGATCGTGCGCCAGTCCGATGCCCACGCGTGGACCGAGGTCTGGCTCGGTGATGCCGGCTGGGTCCGCGTGGACCCGACCGCGGCCGTCGCGCCGGAACGGGTCGAAATCGGTGCCAGTGACGCCGCGTTCGAGCGCGTCCGCGAGGGCTGGGGCTTTTCCGCATCATCGCGCCTCGTACAGCAGTTCACGATGGCCTGGGATGCGATCAACGCCCGCTGGAACGATTGGGTCCTCGGCTACGGTCCCGACACACAGAATGCCCTGATGAAGTGGTTCGGGATGCACGAACCGACCTGGCGCAAGATGCTGCTGACGCTGGTCATCCTCGTCATCGGGCTGATCGGGGCGATCAGCCTGATCCTGATGTTCCGCTACCAGCCGCCGGAAAAGGACGAAGCCGCGCAGCTGTATGCCCGCTTCGTCGCCAGGACGGGACTCGAGCCGCACACCGGAGAGACGGCCCGCCTGTTCTCCCGGCGCGTCCGCCGCACCGGGGCCATCCCGGCCGACACGATCGATACGATTACCGATGCCTACATGGATGCACGCTACGGCGGGAACGACGACGCCCGGGTGCGCCTCCGCCAGGCTGTCAGGACGATGACGTAGTCTCGTCTTCGCGCACCCGGGTCAACAGCAAGCCGCCGAGAAAAAACAGCGGCAGCAGGGCGAGAAGCACCCATTTCGGGTCGTCTGACAGCATGGCGGCAATCGCAACCAGCGCCGGTCCGAGGACGTGCGCGAACTTGGTTGTCATGTTGTAGAAACCAAAGAACTCACCGGGCTGGTCTTTCGGTATCAGGCTTGCGTACAGCGAGCGGCTCAGGCCCTGCACACCGCCCTGAACGGAGCCGATGATCATTGCCATGGCGAAGAACTGCCGCACGTTCGACATCTGCAGCGCCCACAGGCAGACGCCGACATAGACCAGCATCGCGAAATAGATGCACTTCCTTGCACCGAAACGCCGCGCCGCCACGCCGAACAACAGGGTTGCCGGAAACCCGACGAAGTTGGTGACCAGCAGGGCGAGCACCAGGTCCTCGTCGGCGAAACCAAGGCGCTGACCGTAGTTGACGGCCATAAAGATCACGCTGAACACGCCGCCGAAGTACAGCCAGTACGCGACGAGGAACGTCGCGACGTTGCGGTACTTGCCGATGTGCCCGATCGTCTTGCGCAGTTCGCCATACGCCGCTCGCACCGCACCGCTCGACACTTCGATCGCGCGGTGCCGTTCCTCGACGAAGAACAGCAACGGCACGAGGAAGATGAGCCACCAGGCTCCGACCGTCATGAAGGCGTAGCTGAAGGCCTCGGCAGGTCCCGCGAGCCCGAAGGTCGCCGGCGACTTGACCATCCACAAATGCAGTGTGAGCAACACGGCCCCGCCGAGGTAGCCGCAGGCGAAGCCCAGTGTCGAAACGAAGCTGTAGTGACGTGGTTCGGTCACGTCGACGAGCAACGAATCGTAAAACACGGTTGAAGAGTAATAGCCGATCGAAGCGAACAGGTAGACGCCCAGCGCGACGGGCCAGTTGCCCTCGCCGACCCAGCCGAGCGCTGCGGTCATGATCGCGCCCAGCAGCGCGAGAAAAAATAGAAAACGCTTGCGGTAGCCACCGGCGTCGGCGATGGCACCGAAAAACGGCGCAGTGACGCAGACAATCGCGCTCGCAGCAAACGTGATCCAGCCGAGGCGCGCGGTCACGGCGGCGCCGTCGTCGCCGGCACTCCAGTAGTTGCCGAGCACGAGCGGAAAAAGGACTGCCAGCACGCTGAGCGCAAACGACGAATTGGCCCAGTCGTAGAACGCCCAGGCAAGGGTCTTGCGGTTTAGTGCACTAGTGCTCACGCGTCTTGCGGAAGCCGATGTCCGGCCAGCGTTCCTCGGTCAGGTTCAGGTTGACCTTCGTCGGGGCAATGTAGACCAGGCTGCCGCCGTGATCCAGCGCGAGATTGTCGTGCGCCTTCTTTTCGAATTCCCGCAGCATCTTCGGGTCGTTGCAATCGACCCAGCGTGCCGTGGCCACGTTCACGTTTTCGAACTGGCAGTCGACGTTGTACTCGTGACGCAGGCGATGCGCGACGACATCAAACTGCAGCGGGCCGACTGCGCCCAGAATCAGGTCGTTGTTGCGCATGGGTTTGAACAGCTGCGTGGCCCCCTCTTCGCAGAGCTGCGCAAGCCCTTTCTGCAGCGCCTTCAGTCGGAGTGGATCCTTGAGGACGGCGCGGCGAAAGATCTCGGGCGCGAAGTTCGGAATGCCCGTGAATCGAATGTCCTCCCCCTGCGTGAAGCTGTCGCCGATATTGATGGTTCCGTGGTTATGTATGCCGATGATGTCGCCGGCATAGGCCGTCTCCGCGTGCTGCCGATCGGCGGCGAGAAACGTGATCGCTTCGGGGATCTTCATTTCCTTGTCGAGGCGCACATGCTGCACGCGCACGCCCTTGCGGTACTCGCCCGAGACGATGCGCAGGAACGCAATGCGGTCACGGTGCCCGGGGTCCATATTGGCCTGGATCTTGAAAACAAAGCCGGACAGCGCTTCTTCCAGCGGCCCGACCTCACGTTGCTCGCTTTCGTGTGGCTGGGGCGGCGGCGCATGCTCGACGAATTCGTCCAGCAATTCCCTGACCCCGAAGTTGGCAATGGCCGAACCGAAGAAGACCGGCGTTTGCCGGGCGGCAAGGTATGCGTCCACGGAAAACTCGGGACACGCGCCCTTGACCAGTTCGACCTCCTCGCGAAATTCGGCGGCGCGATCGCCGAGCACCGCCGTTGCCTCGTCGGAACCGAGCCCGTCGACGGCACGAATCTCGGCCGCCTTTTCGCGACCGACCTTGTCATAGAGATAGATGCGATCCTGCTGCAGGTGGTAGACGCCTTTGAGCGTGCGCCCCATGC
>JARRMH010000048.1:0-11736 GCA_037386205.1 Woeseiaceae bacterium
GCCTTATCCGGCAGAAGCCGGGCGCTATCACCTGTACGTATCGATGGCGTGCCCCTGGGCGCACCGGACCCTGATCTTTCGTCGTCTCAAGGGGCTCGAAGACATGATTTCGCTGTCCGTGGTCAACGCTTTCATGGGCGAGGAGGGCTGGACTTTCGATGACGGCGACGACGTCATCCCCGACACGGTCAATGGCAAGAAGCGCCTCCACGAGGTGTATACGCAGGCCGACCCCGAGTACAGCGGCCGCGTCACGGTGCCGGTGCTGTGGGACAAGGAGCGCAACACCATTGTCAGCAACGAGTCGTCGGAAATCATTCGCATGTTCAACAGTGCGTTTGATGAGGCTGGCGCCACGCCGGGCGACTACTACCCTGACTCGCTGCGCGACGAGATCGATGCGCTCAACGACTTCATCTACCCGAACGTCAATAACGGCGTTTATCGTTCCGGGTTCGCGACCACCCAGGATGCCTACGAGGAAGCCGTGCGGGATGTCTTCGCCGCGCTGGATGAACTGGAGCAGCGGCTGGGCGAGCGGCGGTACCTGACCGGCGCGACGATCACGGAAGCCGACTGGCGGCTATTTACCACCCTGGTGCGCTTCGACGCCGTTTACGTCGGGCATTTCAAATGCAATGTGCGCCGCATCGTGGACTACCCGAACCTCTGGGGCTACGTACGCGACCTGTATCAGCAGCCAGGCATCGGCGACACCGTGAAGCTCGACAACATCAAACGTCACTACTACGCCAGTCATGACACGATCAACCCGACTGGCGTGATTCCGGTCGGGCCCGAAATTGATTTCGAGGAACCACACGGCCGGTCCTGATGCGCCTGAACGCGGATTTCTCCAAGCGCGTGGTGATCCGTCCCGACGAGCACACATGGGTACCGTCGCCCATGCCCGGCGTCGAGCGCATGATGCTCGATCGTGTCGGTGACGAAGTCGCGCGTGCGACCTCGCTCGTCCGCTATCAACCGGGCAGCAGGTTTTCATCACACGTGCACGGCGGCGGCGAGGAGTTTTTCGTGCTGGAGGGCGAGTTCGGTGACGAACACGGGCTCTATCCGGCCGGCACCTATGTCCGCAACCCGATCGGCACGCGTCATACGCCGCGCGTCGGTGACGAAGGCTGCACCATATTCGTCAAGCTCCACCAGTTCGAGCAGGCGGACCAGCGGCCCGTCAATCTCGACACCAACCAAGCCGAATGGTTGCCCGGGCTCGTGCCGGGACTCACCGTAATGCCGCTGCATGAATATGGCACCGAGCATGTCGCGATCGTCAAGTGGGCGCCCAACACACAGTTTCAGCAGCACACGCACTGGGGAGGCGAGGAGATCCTGGTACTCGAAGGCTGTTTTTACGACGAACACGGTGAGTACCCGGCGGGTAGCTGGATTCGTAACCCTCGAAGACAGGCTGACGGACCTGTTACGAGGACTCTTCAGCGTCTTCCTGGTCGCTTGCCTCTGCCTCGAGCGCCTCGACTTCCTCGAGGATGCTCGCGACCTCTTCATCCGTTTCCTCTGTTGCCACCAGCGGTTTTTCACTGGCAACGCGAATGAGTTCGATCTCCGTCCCGCGGTTATGCTGCTCGGTCAGCCAGGCTTCATACGGATCCGCCGCCAGGGCGGACGTCGAAAAAAGGCCACCACAAACACACAGTAGAAATAGCTTCTTCATCTTCACTTCCCCTTCTCTCGGTTAGTTCTCTCTCTCGTGGTCCCAAATCCCCTGCTCGTTGATCGCATACACGAATCTTTCGATATCCTGGCCGCTGTTTCGATAAATCGAGTTATCGTTCTCGAGTAACCAGACGTCTCCGTCCAACCTGATCGCGAGCATCGCGTGATGGGCGGCACGCTGCGGTTCCCTCCCTATGACGATGCGCATGTCCTCGGCGTCAAAGCCGAACTCTCTCAGGACAAAATACTTCGCGACGGCGAAATCTTCGCAATCACCGCCCTTGCTAAGAAACTCGACCAGCGTTTGCCACTGGTTGCCGGCCGCGGACCGCCAGCTGATACGGTCTTCCTTGTAGCGCTGCCTGTTGATGTAGCGATTTACCAGCCGAATCTGCTGGTCGACCCTCAGCTCCGCGCCCTTCAACAGAACGGTTCTCAGTCCCTTGAGTCGCCGTGTGCATACCGACTCATCGCGCAGGCACCCTTGAATCAGGTCACGCTCGAATTGGTGTCTGTCCAGGGTGTCCTGCCATGCAGTCCAGCTGGAGGCGGGTGCGAAATAGTCTCTGTCGGACTCGAACGAGTACCTCGCATCGCAGCATGCGTCGGTGATCGTAAACACCGTCAGGAACGTTGCCAGAAATATTGAAAGCCCGGTTCGCACTGCGCCACCTTGGAAAACGGTTGCCTGTTTCAGTGTCCAGTCGGCGCGGGTTGTGTCAAGCGCCTGAGAGAATACGCACGGGTCGTGCGCAAATTGTCACGGAATGCTCTCTGCCCGATGCCGACCTGCGACCGAAGCCGGGATAGGAACAACAGTTTTCTGGTCTTATTTACTTATGAAGGACAAAGTTGTACCTGGACTCGTGGCGGCCTGGCTGACTGCCTGTGCGCCGCAGGTCGTGACCACTGGCGATGCTGCGAAAGACCTGCTTTCCGGGTACGAGCTGTTCGGCGAGGTCATCGATGTATCGGAGATCGGGACAGACAACATCCTGGCGCTGAACGACGAGATGCGGGAGTATGTCGATGCGAATGTGGGGGGCGATCCACAGGCGCGTTCGAGGTTGAGGAAACTCATCCAGGGCATGATCGATGATGGGCTCCTGACACTCGATTACGACCCCAACCTTACCTATACGGCAATCGAAACATTTCAGAATCGACAGGGAAACTGTCTCTCCTTTTCGATTCTGTTTGCGGCGCTTGCACGAGAAGCGGACCTGGACCTGACATTCCAGATGGTCGACATACCGCCCAGCTTCCGGGCGGATGGTGACGTGATTCTCCTGAATAACCACATCAACGTCCGGGTCAAGAGAATCAGGCGGGATATCAATTTCGCGGGCGATTACGTCGTGGATTTCAATACCGCCGAATACAGCGGCAATTATGACACCAGGGAAGTGGATGACAGCTATGCAATCGCGTTGTACTTCAGCAACGTGGCCGTCGAGGCCATGCAACAGGGGCAACTGGAGAATGCGTTCCGCTACTTGAAGAAAGGAATCGAGACGGATCCTGGGGTCGCCGGGCTCTGGGTGAATCTCGGCGTACTGTACTCGCGAAACGAGAATTACAGCATGGCGATAGACGCGTACCGGCAAGCCCTGTCAATTCAGCCCTCCAACAAATCGGCACTCGCCAACCTGGCCGGCACCCTGCAGCATACGGGGCGCACCGAGGAGGCGCGATACTACTCGGACCGAGTAACGTACTACAGGAATCGCAATCCCTATTACCACTACCACTTGGCGCAAGAAGCCTACCAGGAAGACAGGCTCGACGATGCAATGACCCACCTGGACGACGCGATCGGGCTAAAAAATGACGAGCACCAGTTCTATTTCCTGCGTGGACTGATCTACGAGAAAAGAAAGAACTACGAGCTGGCGGCGAGGAACTACGAAAAGGCCAGGGATACGGCCGAGAAGGCAGAACTCGTCTCCGGATACACGGAGAGGCTGCAGGCGCTGGAATCGAGTCGGCGTTAGTTAACGCGCTTCACGCGAACACGCCGGCTACCGGATTCTTTTTCCAGAAGATAGGAGCCCAGGCTGGCTTTGCGAACGATCACCCCCTCACCACGCTCGAGTTGCAGCCGCTTGTTGTTCAGCTGCCGCGAGGTCTGCCCATTGTCGAGAACCACGAGCATTTTGCGGCCCGGAGAATCCATGACACCGGTAACGGTCGCTTCGATTCGATCGATTTGTTCGACTGCAAGCGTTGTCTCGACGATTCGCCTGGCGTCCGCATCGTCGGTGCCAAACAGAGACTGTGCATCCGGAACCGTGCTTTCCCGATCGGGATGGCGTGAATCGACATACTCGTCATAACAGGCTACCCGTTCTTCGACGTCCTCGATTTGTCTGCACTCGGTCAGTCCATCATCGGTCGCGAACGCCGGCTGCGTGGTCAGGAGCAACAGTGGCAAGAGGAACTTCTTCATTGAACGAGTCTGCACATGTTCGTGGAGCCTGGGTCAGGAAAGACCCCCAGGGTTGCCCCTGGAGGTCCTTGTTTCTTCCTGAAAGGCGCCCTAGAAACTGAGCGATGCCCTTCCGTAGATATAACGACCCTGGGTGTCGTAGCTGAACTGCAGCGTATTCATGTCATCGTAGGCGGTGACATACGGCGGGTCTTCATCCGTCAGGTTGCGAACGCCGAGCGTAAACGTCATGTCGTTCCAGTTGAAATAGCCCTGCAGATCGAGGTACGTGATCGCATCAGCGACGTTCGAAAGATTCGCCGGCGCCGCGTCGATGTCGTCCGTCTCGCTCATGTATCGGGCGATCAGGCTGGCACCCCAGTCGTCACGGGTCAGCGTGACGCCGTAGTTCACCTGCCACTCGGCGAAGGTCGCCGGGTTACCGAACGCAGGATCACCACCGAAGTAGCCTGCGAGCTGGACGAGGTCGCCACCGGCAAACGGCAGGTAGTCATATTCGTCGAGATACGTTCCCGCGACGCGCAGGTCGATGATGCCAATGCCGGTGTCAAAACCATAGTTCACCTGGAAGTCGATGCCGCTGGTTTTGTAGGTGGCCAGGTTGGCATTCGTCTGCAGAATACCCGAGATCTGCTGGTTCGAGTTACGGCGGAGCGGCGCTGTTGACGAGGGGGTCTCGTCAACGCCCGGGTATGACGGGCCAACGAGCAATGCACACAGCGGATCCGAGAATCCGGCGCTTGCGTAGCATGCGGAAATGACTTCCGACGTCGGTGCCGTGCCGACAGCGTCAGTGATCTCGATATCGAAGTAGTCGATCGAGACGCTTAGCTCCTCGAGGAAACGCGGCGTCACCACCAGGCCGAACGTCAGCGATTCGGAGGTTTCCGGGGTCAGGTCAGGGTTGCCGCCCTGCAGCGTGGTTGCCTGGAAGGTTGCCAGGTTGAAGTCCGGGGCCAATCCGTCCGCCTGGCAGTTTGCAACCGTGTTGGCGTCCGTGCCGGACGTGCCGTAGTTGCGGCATGGATCGGTGTAGGACTCGGCAGATTGCTGCTGACCCAGGAACAATTCGCTGATGTTCGGTGCACGAAAGCCTTCGGAGAAAGTACCGCGCAAGCGAAGGTCCTCGATCGGCGCCCATTCCAGGGCAACCTTGAAGACAGTGTCCGAATCGTCGAGAAAGTCGACGTCCGTCCAGCGAGCCGACGCTTCGAGCGTGAGCAGCTCGGCCATCGGTACACTGGAGAGAATTGGCAACGCGACTTCACCGTAGACTTCGTCAACCTGGTAGTTGCCAGCAGTGGTCTGGCCCGGGGTTGCATAGACGGCGCCGACTGCGGCACCACCATCCGGCTTGGATGCAGCACTTTCACGGCGGTTTTCATAACCCAGCGCCCAGCCAATATCGCCGCCCGGCAGGGCAAGACCGCCGAGATCGCCGGAAAAGTTCAGCTGAAATATGTTCAGCGTGGACTCTTCCTTGGTGTTGACGCCGACGAAGCCGTAAGCGACCTGGGCCGGTGTCATGCTGTCGCTGACAAACGGATTGAAGACGCCCGGGCAACCATTCGTTGAGGCGGCACACAGGTCGGGATCCATCATCGCTTCGATGTTCGGACGATTTGCACGACCTTCGTCGCGCTGGCTGTCTTCCCACTTGGCGAGCGTGTAGTTGGTATCCCATGTCCACCCATTCTCGAACTGGCCATCCAGCCCGAAACCGATACGAAACGTGTTGACGTCCTGCGTGAAAGCACGTCCACCTGATTCTGTCAGTCGCCGGGACGTTGCGACAGCTTGCGGTGAAGTGCACAGGGGATTGCCTGCGCATTGTGCATCGCCGAACGGATTGTCAGGATGAGATGCCGAAGTGACTCCGCCCCAGAACGTCCCAACTGGAGCCAACAGCTGATCCGACTCGCGAGCTGAGAAGTTCATTTCCAGGTTGGCATTGACCGCGCCCAAGACAGGCGCCTGGAACAGCTCGTAGTTCGCTGCGGCATAGGTGCTGTAAACGTCTTGCGGTGTTGTCAGGTAGCTCAGGGCAGCATAGTTGAAGGAGTCCCGCGCTGCGTCGAAGGGCCTGACAGTACCGTTGTCCAAAACGCTGGCACCGACCGCGGCGTCCGCACCCAGCGGGGTAAATTGCGCTGGTGTCGTGGTCGGGCTGCCACCGCAGATAACCTGAACGCCGTCGTCAAAGTAGGGGCATGCAGAGAAGTCGCGGTCACCCTGGCGAATTTCTTCGCGCTTGTTGACCTGGGCAACAACAACAAAGTTTCCGCGGTCGAACGAGTTACCAAATACCAACGAGCCATTGATCATCTCGCCATCGTTCTCGTCGGTGATGTCATAGCCGAACGAAACGTCCACACCTTCGAAGTCTTTCTTGGTAATGATGTTGACAACGCCGGCGATCGCATCGGAGCCGTACACGGTCGACGCGCCATCACGCAGAACCTCGATTCTCTCGACGATCGCGGTCGGAATCATGTTGAGGTCGACGAACCCGTTCACGGATGCCGACGCAAATCGCTTGCCGTTGACGAGGGCCAGGGTGCGGTTAGGCCCCAGTCCACGCAGCGAAACCGAAGCGATACCCGGATTGCCGTTGTTAACGCCGGATCCGAAGTCGCCGCCATTCACGGCCGGCATGTCCTGAATGAAATTCTCCAGTGTGAGGTTACCTGAGACGGCAAGGTCTTCTTCGGAAAGCACGGTGATCGGACTGATGCTGGAGGTGTCGCCGCGCTTGATACGGGACCCCGTCACAACAACCTCTTCCAATGGTATTGCACCTTCGCCGTCTGACGTCTGCGCGATAGCGCCGCCAGGGATGATGAGCGCGGTGCAAATCGCAAGTACCCAGGATTGTCTGGATAACCTGTTTTGTCTACTCATGATTAAGCTCCCCTCTTTGTTGATCAACAGATACGATCGATAAGTTCGCAACCTGCCGGGTGTCGTGAATGCTCTCTGTATCGGCGAGAGCGGTGTTCAGGCTCGCGTGTAGCCAGGCGACCCTTCACCCGATCAGAGCACGCTGGGAGACGTGTTGTGAATATGATCCATCAATGGTTACGCTGCGAAAGTGCCGCAGCGTTATTGTTGCGCTGGGAATATGCCGCGCTATGCAGAAACTGCTCGATAATCACGCGTTTTTGCGAGTGAATTTCGGTGGCTTTTCAAGCGGTCCGCCGAAGGCAGTACAAAGCAAAGGTCGCAAAAATGCTACGGCGTTTCTGCACCGTGGCGACGACGATGCTTGTGGCGGGACAGCAACAGAGGGATGCGCAACGGCGGACGCGTGCGACCGGGAGGGTGCGGTGCGGGAAATGAAAAACGGCCCCGCAATGCGGGGCCGCCAGAAAGGATCTTACTGATTAATCCCGGACGTAGATGCCGTTGATGACACGCTGCACGCCATCATGCTCGGCAACGTACTTTTCGGCGAGATTCTTCGCTTCTTCGGTATCGACGAAGCCGGTCAGCAGTACGACGCCATTGTAAGTGTCGATGTTGATGCCAGCGGCCATTCCCAGGTCGGCTTCAGCGAGTCCGGCCTTCACCTTCGTCGTCAGAAGACCATCTTCGACCGCCTGTCCGGCGTCGCGATCGCCGGGCTTGGCGTGCAGCTGGTTGTCGACCTTCCGGACCCCGTCCATACCGGCGACGATCTCGGCTGCTTTCTTGCCTTTCATCTCGTCGTCAACGAAGCCGCCGAGCTGGACGACACCGTTCTCGGTCTCGAGATTGACGGCTGTTGCCTTGATCGGGGCTTCCGTCATCAACTTGGTCTTGACCTTGGTCTGCAGGGCCGCGTTGTCGATGGCCTCCTCAACCTGGCCGAATGCCAGCGCCGGGAGTAAAAGCGCCGTTGCCGCTGCGGCAGCAATAATTCTGGGGGTTCGCGTCATGTGTTTTGCTCCTGATTTGTCGTCATTGTTTTTTGATCGATTGCTCAATTTTTCTTATGAATCAACCACAACGGCATCCTAGCGCCGCCCTGTGCAAATAACAATGCAGCCACTTCGACGGACTTTCGCCGGTACTGCGCTGGTGAGAACCGAGTCACGCCAATTCCGCAAAAAATTCAATAGTCTGTGGCCAATGGTTAGGAAAATTAACAGGTTCATGGTGGTTGCGGTCGGGTTGGCGTCCGTCGCGGCTGGCCATGCAGAAGTCCTCCCGGAGGAGGTTTTCGAACACGCATCCGACTACACGGTGCGGGTGAAAACGCGTATCGAACATGCATTCGGAGGCGATGCAATTGGCTCCTTCGGCGGCACGGGGTTTATCGTCGACGCTGATCGGGGCTGGGTCGTGACCAACCGGCACGTTGTCGGCGAGTCGCCATCGGAAGTGCACGTTGCCCGACGTGACGGCCCGTATGAGCCCGCAACCAAGCTGTATGTGGACCCGTACATCGATATCGCCATCCTCGAGACCCGACTAGACGGCGGCAGGGAAGCCGAGATGGACTGTGGCCGGGCTGCGCCCGGGACCGGCCATCCGGTCGGCGCGTACGGTCATCCGTGGGGATTCGAGTACACCGGCACTCAGGGCGTAATCTCCGGACGGACGACAAAGTGGGAGCGGCTGATGCTGCAGACCGACGCTCCGATTAATTCCGGAAACAGCGGCGGCCCCCTGATCAGTATGCGCACCGGTGCCGTTGTTGGCGTCAATACGTCGAAATACAACGATGAGAATGCCGAGAACACCAATTTTGCCATCCCGGTAGAGGACGTTTGCCAGATCGTCGCGTTGCTGAAAGAGGGGAGAGACCCGGCGCCGCCGAAACTGCCGGTTGCGTTCTTCAATCTCGGCGAGCGGGACGCCGTGGTCATCGCGAAAAAGTTTGACGACCAGGCTGCGGTCGACTTGCAGGCTTACGACCGGATTGTTGCAGCGGGCCCGGATCTCAAGCCGGTGAAACAAAGGCACGACCTGATGAATGCGCTGCGCGGCAACCTCGATGGGGCCCGGCTCAAGGTCATTCGCGATGGCCGGGAACTGGAGATCACCGCGGACATCCCGCCGATGCGAATCCGGCGTGGCGTGGAATTCGCCGGAATCGTCATGGCGCCGTTCAACTACAAGGACGGATCGATCACGCCGGCGGGACATGACATCGGCGTATTCTCAGTTGCCGCGGGATCTCCGGCGAGCGGCAAGGACCTGAAAGTGTTCGATCTGATCCATCGGGTCAATGGACAGCAGGTGGAAAGTCTCGAACAGCTGTTCGTACTGCTCAACGACCTCGAAGACGGCGCAATCGCGAAGCTCGAATTCCTGCGAGTGTTCGAGGACATGCACTATTTCGGCTATATCCAAAGAGAACTCCGGGCCGAACCGGCAGTATGGCTCGACAGCAATGGTGCCTCGTCGGGAACCGGCATCCAGCTGTCATGGATCGAGTCCGAACTCGACGGCACACCGGTAATGTCCACACGCAAATACCTCATGCTGACGGTCGCACTGGATCGTTTGCTGGACGAACTGGAACGCGATGATCTTGTTTTGGATACCGAGGAACAGCGGCGGCAACACGCTTTGGCGCTGACCCTGGCAGGAGAGCTCAACAGCCAGGAACGGGCGGCTTTCCTCACGCAGGATTGAAAGCCAGCTACTCTCCGCGTAGCTGAAACCTTCGGAAACATAGATATACGAAGCTGAGACCTTTCCCGGTCCGCGGGTCTGTAACGTTCAGTCTCCCCCGACACTGAAAGGACGACCCCATGCACTACTCCAAAGCAAAACTTGCTTTTTTCATCTTTATCACAACGCTCGGCTTCGGCATGACCGCAACCGCCGGCCACCACGAGTCCGCCAAATCGGCCGACATCGTCGACGTCGCGGTATCGGCCGGGCAGTTCAATACCCTGGCAGCTGCGCTGAAGGCAGCCGACCTCGTTGACACGCTCAAGGGCGACGGTCCGTTCACGGTATTTGCGCCGACGGACGCGGCATTTTCCAAGCTTCCGGACGGAACGGTAGAGCATCTCCTGAAGCCGGAGAACCGTGACGAACTCGTCTCGATCCTGACCTACCATGTCGTCCCCGGCAAAGTCTACGCAGCGGATGTCGTCAAGCTCGACTCTGCGCAGACGGTCAACGGTGCGGAGATAACGATCCGGGCGGGTGACAACGGCGTTGCCATCGACGGCGCCAACGTCATCAAGACCGACGTCGCGGCAAGCAATGGCGTCATCCACGTTATCGACTCCGTCATTATTCCGCGGTAACGGAAACCGTCTGATACAAACGTACACAGATTTGTCACCCAATCGTCAGGATGCGCGGCTACCATGCCGCGCATCTTGTCTTTAACCGAGGAAAAAGAAAGTGCTCACGCAGGGCAGATTGCAGATTCGATCCTGGATGTTCATCTACCTTGGCCTGCTGGCCGCGATCCTGATGGCCGGGCCGCCCGATGAAACAGGCATGGTCACCACCGAGCCAGTGCACGACCTGCCGGTGATCGGCGAGTCACCATTGCTCAGGCACGACATCTGAGGCCCGAACACCTTGATGAGGCGTATGCTGGGAATTCTCTCTCTCGTTGGCTTGCTGCTTGCCGGAGGTACCGCCGTGGCGATCGAAGAGCCTGAATATGACGTTCTGCACACGTCCGGTGACGTCGAAATACGCCGCTATGCTCCCTACATTATCGCCGAAGCGACCGTCAGCGGGGACGCCGCGGACAGGCGTGCATTCCGGCTTCTCGCCGGCTACATCTTCGGTAATAACGACCGGGGGGAAAAGATGGCGATGACGGCCCCGGTGGAGACGCGCGGTGACGACTATGCTTTCGTCATGGAGCGCAAACACTCGATGGATACGCTGCCGAAACCGCAGGACCAGCGCATCCAGTTGCGTACCAAGCCGGCTCGCATCGTTGCGGTAAGACGCTTCTCGGGCCGCTGGACTGACAACAATTTCGACCGGCATCGCCAGGCACTGCTCGATGACCTCGCAGAACTCGGTATTGACGTCACGGGTGAGCCGGAGCTCGCCCGTTACAACGGCCCGCTGACGCCGTGGTTCCTGCGGCGTAATGAGTTTATCGTGCCCGTAAACTGGGAATAAAGAACGCTACGTCCGGATCGCCCGATACCTGAAGTCCTGCAGGCGAATGCTGCCGCTACCGGCGCTGTGGATGCCTATTCTGAGGCTCAGAAAGCCGCCGAATACGTTGTGGTGCATACCGGAAACCTCCGCCCGGTATTCGTGCAAGGTCCATTTCCTGCCGCCGTCATGGGAGTAATGGAACGTCACGATGTGGTTGTCGTTCGTAACGCGTACACGAACGCTCGAGGTCTCTTTGGGTACGCGGGCCCAGCTTTGCTCCTCTCCGTAGCGGTAGGTAAGCACATCCGTCGGCGTGAATCCGATCCCGATAAACGCCTCATGATTGTAGAAGAGCAGCAGCCCGCCTTCGGTTTCACCCAGCAGATCGATCGTCACCTCAGCTTCGTAGGCGCGGTCCGGCACGATACAGGTCAATGGCGAGCTGTCCGCCGGCGAGCTCCCTGCCGCATCGAGGTGCAAGCCGTCGGGCGCTTAGCGCACGCGCCCGGCCTCGCGGG
>JARRMH010000049.1:0-23223 GCA_037386205.1 Woeseiaceae bacterium
CCCTTAATCTGGGGAAAGATAAACCACATCCAGTGGGATCGTTTGTCGCCCTGTGTGAGCTCATTCTTGACTGTTGAGTAGACTGACTCTTGAGCAGCGACAAAACGATCCAGATTGAACCGATCTGTCATCGTTTGTTGCCTGTACTTGACGTCACTCTGGCGAAACAGTCTCTAATTAACTAAACGATTGCTTTCAGCCTGGAGCGGCCAGTCGCGCAATCAATCGAGCTGCAGATATGTTTGCTCCTCTTTCCAATCCAGCCATTTCCGGTTCGGAGTACGTCGCTTGTCAAAGAAACTGTTTTGATTGAAAGCTTCCCAAATTAATTCAAATGCGGCATGTCCGATTTCATTGGAACTGGCGTCCGGCATATTTCTCTTGCTTCCAGATATCGCGCGCAAAATACCGTCAATTGCTTGTCTTTCGGCAATGAGCGCTTCGTCGTCGGTGAGCCCGAACCTGGAAACCAACTCCAACTGAACCTGCCTGGATGGCATATGACGTTCGAGAGCCGCGACCAGCCACTGCACAAGGTCGGTCTCCACGTGTTCTGCTTTGATGGAATTGGCCATTTGTTTGCTTTCTCGTTCAGGCAGCCACTTTGGGTCATCAGACGAAATTATAGCCCCAAAAAACCTGGCCGGGAGCATCCGAGAGCTTAGCAGTCACTCAAACCGTGCCAGGACCACAGGCGCAGTACGGCCAGAAGTGGCCGTTGATTGAATGCGCGTATGTTAGTCAACGCGCTCGGCCATTACCCGACATGCAATCCGCTGCGCATGACGAAAAACGCGTAACTGAAATAGTCGGAGTTGTGGCGGAACATAGAAATTTCGTTTCGCGCTTCGCTAAGGACTGCCTCCGCCTCGGGAATGCCGTGCCAGTCATAAGCAGCTGCGTGTCAGTCACTTCCGTAGCTTGTCCGAGTCAATCTAAAGGCTCTGGACCCACTTATTCGGGCAACCCGATGAATGATCGTCTGGGCCCGTCACGCACTGGCGGACATCCGGCGAGCCGCGCTCCAACTAGTTGAAGGTGTAGCTGACGCCCAGAGAGAGCATCGACAGCATTGATACGTTCGCATCGGAGGCGTCGTAAAGCTCGTACTCGCCACGGATTTGCACCTTGCCGATGTCGAAACCAGCGCCAAGTCCAAGAGCGAAATCCGTGCCGTCATCGCTGACTCTGCCGGCGAATGTGGTTGTTTCAACCTCCCAGGCGATCACGCCAAGTTTTGCGAACAGGTCAACACGGCCGAGTTCGAATCCCGCTACGCCCCAGAGATTGATCCCGGTCGAATCGAAAACGAATTCCCCGGCGGCCGTGCGTATTTCGGCCTCCCCAAAATCGACATAGCCGAGCTCGACACCGAGATCGACGACCGACATGTCGAACTTGTAACCACCGAACAATTTGAACGCCGTGTCATCTTCCTCGATTTCCGGCGGACCACCGAGCTCGATATCCTGGGTAGCACCGCCTGCCGCAACGCCAATGTAGAAGGCGCTGTCGGCCAGGGCTCGCCCGCTGGGGGTAACGAACTGTTTCAGGTTGTCACCGGTCAATTTACGGGTGACGTGACGATCGTTGTCTCGTCGTGACTTGTCGGGGCGTATTCCGGTTTTTCCGGAGGGCCCCGAAAAGTTTCAATTCTTTATTCTTGCTTGAATTGCTAATTTCGCCGGACCAGCTTCCTCTCATTACTAATCGATTACCTGCAAGATACTCGTGAATAAATAAGTCTTACCCATGCGAGGAATTGACCTTTGTCCGCGGGAAGCTGCTACGCTTTGGGTCCCATTTTCAAGGAGAACACCCGTGCGCATTGTATTTACCGCTATTGTGCTCTTGATCGGCCTGTCTGCACAGGCAGCCAGCGACATCGACGCCAAGGTCGACGCGGCACTGGCGGCCGAGTCCCGGCCCCAGGCTGACCGCGACCGGGACCGCAATCGCCGACCGCTTCGGACGCTGCAGTTTTTCGGTCTCCAGGACGACATGCGTGTGCTCGAGTTGCTGCCGGGTGGCGGATGGTACACCCGGGTACTGGCCCCGGTGCTTGCCGACAACGGCAAACTGTACGTGGCGCTGGGCACGGGTCGCGTCGCAGACACGGTCCTCAAGGAACCGGGATTCGACAAGGTTGAAGTCCTGTCGACGACCGAAAATACGCGCCGGCCGGAGGGCGAACGCCTCTACACGATGGACGAATTCGATTTCGGCGTGCGCGATCTCGACATGGTCCTGACGTTTCGCAATGTCCATAACTTCGGGGCCGAGGGACGCGCGCTCATGCATCGCGAAGCGTTCGAGGCACTCCGGAATGGCGGTGTGTACGGCATCGTCGATCATACCCGGCGTCACATGGAACCGGACGATCCGGAGAACCGTCGTCGCATCGATCCCGTGTTGGTCATCAAGGAAGTGGAGGCGGCCGGCTTCGAATTCGTCGACTACTCGGACATCCACTATCGCGCCGATGACGAACTCGAATATGAAGTCGGGCGCCGGTCCGTCAGCGGCAATACGGACCGCTTCACGTTGAAGTTCAGGAAGCCCTAGAAAACGCCGAGGTACTGCGCAATACCGCGTGCTGCCTCACGGCCCTCGAACACGGCAGTCACGACGAGGTCCGAGCCACGCACCATGTCGCCACCGGCAAATACCTTCGGGTTGCTGGTCTGAAACGGTACGGCGCCCATCGACTTGACCAGCACGCGGCCGCTGTCGAGCGTGTTGATCTCGTGTTCGCCGAACCAGCCGGGCGGATCGGGTCGGAAGCCAAATGCGATGACGACCGCATCGGCGGGCAGGAGCTGTTCCGTGCCCGGCACCGGCTCAGGGCGCCGGCGGCCGTCCGCGTCCGGTGACCCGAGCTTCGTCTCGATGACCTTGACCCCAGTAACCGACCCGTCCTTCCCGATCAGTTCGAGCGGTTGCCGGTTGAACAGGAAGACGACGCCTTCTTCCTTGCTGTTCGCGACTTCGCGACGCGAGCCCGGCATGTTTGCCTCGTCGCGGCGATAGGCGCACGTGACGCTGGCCGCGCCCTGGCGGATCGCCGTGCGGTTGCAGTCCATGCCCGTGTCACCGCCGCCGAGGACCACGACGTTTTTGCCTTCGAGGTCGATGTACGGGTAGCGGCTATCTTCCTGGCCGAGTTCCCGGTAGGCGTTGCCGACGAGGTACGGCAGCGCATCGTGAACGCCACCCAGGTCCTCGCCTGCGAAGCCGCCGGTCACATACTCGTAGGTGCCCATGCCGAGGAACACGGCGTCGAACTCCTCGAGCAATTCCGCGAATGGCTTGTCCTCACCGATACGCGTATTCAGCACGAACTCGACGCCCATGCCCTCGAGTATCTTGCGGCGCGTCCGCACAATGTGCTTCTCGAGCTTGAACGGCGGGATGCCGTAGGTCAGCAGCCCGCCGATCTCGGGATAGGCATCGAACACCACCGAGCGAATGCCGTAGCGTGCCAGTACGTCGGCTGCCGCGAGTCCTGCCGGACCCGCACCGACGATGCCGACGCGCTTGCCGGTATCGGCGACGTGCGACATGTCCGGCCGCCAGCCCTGCGCGACGGCCGTGTCGGTAATGTATTTCTCGATGCTGCCGATGGTCACGGCGCCGTTGGCATCTTCCAGCGTGCACGCTCCCTCGCAGAGTCGATCCTGCGGGCAGACGCGGCCGCAGATCTCGGGAAGCGAGTTCGTCTGGTGCGAGAGTTCGGCCGCCTCGAACAGCTTGCCGTCCTCGACGAGTTTCAGCCAGTTCGGGATGTAGTTGTGGACCGGGCATTTCCATTCGCAGTAAGGATTGCCGCAGTCGAGACAACGGCCGGCCTGCGCACCGGCATCGGCACCGTCGTAGGCGCCGTAGATCTCGCCGAAATGCCGCACGCGTTCTTCGGCCGGTTCCTTCTCGGGGTCGCGGCGCGGGACTTCGAGAAACTGCAGCGGATACTTGCTCATCAGGCGGCCTGTCTCAACGACTCGAACAGCGACCCGAGCTCGGCCGCCTTGGGCTTGACCAGCCAGAACTTCGGCGCGAACGAACGATAGTCCTCGAGAATCGCCTGCCCCCAGACGCTGCTCGTGTAGTCGACATGAGCCAATACCAGGTCGCGCAGGTGATGCAGGTGCGCTTCCATGGTTTCCGGGTTGATCCGATGGATGTCGATCAGCTGGTGGTTGTAAAGGTCGACGAAATCGCGGTCGATATCGAGCACGTAGGCAAAGCCGCCGGTCATGCCTGCGCCGAAGTTGACGCCGGTCTTGCCGAGCACGACGACGACGCCGCCGGTCATGTATTCGCAGCAATGGTCGCCGGACCCTTCGATGACGGCCGTCGCGCCGGAGTTCCGGACCGCAAAACGCTCGCCCGCGCGGCCCGCCGCATACAGCTCGCCGCCCGTCGCACCATAGAGGCAGGTGTTCCCCACGATCGACGTATCGCGCGCGACGTAGCCGGCACCCTCGGGCGGCCGAATCACGATACGACCGCCGTTCATTCCCTTGCCGACGTAGTCGTTGGCATCGCCTTCGAGCGTCAGGTTCAGTCCACCGATGGTCCACGCGCCGAAGCTCTGGCCTGCCGTGCCCCGCAACAGGATGTCGAGCGGCGCGTCGGCCATGCCGTTGTTGCCATGACGACGGGCAATCTCACCCGACAGGCGCGCGCCGATCGAGCGGTTGAAATTCTGGATCTCGAACCCGAAGCGGCCACCCGTCTTGCCCTCGATCGCGGGCATGCAATCCTCGACCATCTGTTCGGCGAGTTCGCCCTTGTCGAACGGGTCGTTTTTCGGATCCGTGCAGAACTGCGGTGCATCCTTCGCCAGCCCGTCGGCCGACAGGATCGGCGCCAGGTTGAGCCGTGCCTGCCGCGCGGTGTCGCCCTCGCGCAGCTCGAGCAGGTCGGTCCGGCCGATAAGGTCCTCGAATTTGGCAATGCCGAGTCCCGCCATCAGGTGCCGTACTTCCTCGGCAATGAAACGAAAGAAATTGATGACCATGTCGGGCAGGCCGATGAAATACTCGCTGCGCAGCACGTTGTTCTGTGTCGCGACGCCCGTGGCGCAATTGTTCAGGTGACAAATACGCAGGTACTTGCACCCGAGCGCGACCATCGGGCCCGTACCGAAACCGAAACTCTCGGCCCCGAGCATTGCCGCCTTGACCACGTCCAGCCCGGTCTTGAGACCGCCGTCCGTCTGCAGGCGCACCTTGTGCCGCATGTCCTGGCTGCGCAGGACCTGGTGTGTCTCCGAGAGCCCGAGCTCCCACGGACTGCCCGCGTATTTCACCGAACTCAGCGGGCTGGCGCCCGTGCCGCCATCGTATCCCGAGATCGTGATGAGATCGGCGTACGCCTTGACCACCCCGGCCGCGATCGTGCCGACACCCGGTTCCGCGACGAGCTTCACCGAAACCAGTGCATCGGGGTTGACCTGCTTGAGGTCGAAGATCAGCTGCGCGAGATCCTCGATCGAGTAGATGTCGTGATGCGGCGGCGGCGATATGAGGCCGACGCCGGGCTTCGCGTACCGCAGCCGCGCGATCATGTCGTTGACCTTGTGGCCGGGAAGCTGCCCGCCTTCCCCCGGCTTGGCGCCCTGCGCGATCTTGATCTGAATAACCTCGGCATTGATCAGGTATTCGGCCGTGACGCCGAACCGGCCCGAGGCGACCTGCTTGATCTTCGACATGCGCTCGGTGCCATAGCGTGCCGGATCCTCGCCACCTTCACCCGAGTTCGAGCGGCCGCCCATGCGGTTCATCGCGATCGCGAGCGCTTCGTGGGCTTCCGGAGACAGGGCGCCGAGCGACATGCCCGCGCTGTCGAAGCGCGGCAGGATACTCTCGACCGGCTCGACTTCGTCGAGCGGTAGCGGGTCCCCGGCCGGCGTAAGGTCCATCAGGTCCCGCAGCGTAGCAACCGGCCGCTCGTTGACGAGCTTCGCGTACTCGAGGTAATGCGCGTAGTCGCCCGAGCGCACGGCCCGCTGCAGGCTCGCTACGACATCGGGATTGAAGCAGTGGTACTCGCCGTTGTGGACGTACTTATAGAGGCCGCCCTGCTCGATCGTTTTGCGCGGCTCCCAGGCGGCTTTCGCGAGCTGCCGCTGGTCGTACAGCAAGTCGTCGAAATTGCTGCCACCGATGCGTGACGTCGTTCCCTTGAAACAGCGCTCGACGACCTCGTCATCGAGGCCGACGATTTCAAAGAGCTGCGCACCGCGGTAGCTCGAGATGGACGAGATGCCCATCTTCGACATGATCTTGAACAGGCCCTTGCGGATGCCCCGGCGATAGCTGCGTCCCAGCTGCTGCTGCTTGTCGATGTTGCCGCGCTGGGCGATGTCGTGCAGTGACTGGTAAACGAGATACGGATACACCATCGTTGCTCCGTAACCGACCAGGCAAGCGACGTGGTGTGCGTCCCTGGCAACGCCGGTTTCGACGATGATGTTCGCATCGCAGCGCAATCCCGTATTCACGAGATGGTGATGCACGGCACCCGTGGCGAGCAACGCGTGCACCGGCAGCTTGCCTTTCTCGAGATAGCGGTCCGACAGCATGACGATGAGGTCGCCGTTGCGCACCGCTTTCTCGGCCTGTTCGCAGATCAGGTCGAGCGCTTCGGGAAGGCCCAGGTTCTCATCGACATTGAGGTCGATGAAAACGTGCCGGTCGCCGAACATGTCGGGGCCGACCAGCTGGCGGAGCTTGGCCTGTGACAGGACCGGCGAATTGATGATGACCTGCTCGGCATGCTGCGGCCCGATCTCGAAAAGATTCGACTCTCCGCCGATGATCGTTTGCAGCGACATGACGATCTGTTCGCGCAGCGAATCGATCGGCGGATTGGTGACCTGCGCGAATTGCTGGCGGAAATAGTCGAACGGCGAGCGAACCTTTTGGGACAACACGGCCATCGGCGTATCGTCACCCATCGACCCGACCGGCTCGGCCTCGGCTTCGGCAAGCACGGCGATGACCTCGTTCAGTTCCTCGCGGGAGAGGTTGAACATTTTCTGGTAGGAAGCGAGTGTCTCGGCGTAGAACGGTTCCGCCGCCATCCGCGAATCAACGAGCAGCGAGTCGAGGTAACGCACGCCGCGTTTGAGCCATTTCTTGTACGGCGCGCGTGACTTCAGAACCTCGTGGATCTCGTCGGTGTCGAGCAGCGTGCCGTTGATGAGATCGACGGCCAGCATTTCGCCGGGGCCCAGCCGTCCCTTTTCGACGACGTCTTTCTCGTCGTAGTCGTAAACGCCGACTTCCGATGCGATCGTGATATGACGGTCTTTCGTAATTACGTAACGCGCCGGCCGCAGGCCGTTCCGATCAAGGCAGCAGGCCGCGTAGTGACCGTCCGTCAGCACGATACCGGCAGGGCCGTCCCACGGCTCCTGGTGGGCATCCCAGAACTCGTAAAAGGCCCGCACGTCGGGGTCGATGTTGTCGACCGTCTGCCAGGCCGGCGGGATCAGAATGCGCATCGCCTGCAGCACGTCCATACCGCCGGCACGCAGCACTTCGAGCATGTTGTCGAGGCTCGAGGAGTCCGAGCCGGTGAGCGATACGATCGGTTCCAGGTCCGAGATGTCGTCGAGCTTGTCGGAGACGAAATTCTTGGCGCGCGCCATCGCCCAGTTGCGATTGCCGCGAATCGTGTTGATCTCGCCGTTGTGCGCCAGGAAGCGGAACGGTTGCGCGAGCTTCCATTCGGGCAACGTGTTGGTCGAGAAGCGCTGGTGGAACACGCAGACCGAAGACTGCATCCGCGGATCCCTGAGATCCGGGTAGAAGTCCGGCAGCGCCGCCGGCATGACCATGCCCTTGTAGCTGATCGTGACCGAGGACAGGCTCGCGACGTAGGTCTCGCTGTTCCCGAGCCGCTTTTCGGCGCGACGCCGGGCGAGAAACAGTTTGCGGTTGAATGCGCCGCGCGGCAGTGTTTCCCGACCGTTGACGAACACCTGTTCGATCCTCGGCATCGTGGCCAGCGCCTGCGCGCCACAGGCCGCTGGATCGACGGGCACCTCACGCCAGCCCGCGACGTCGAGCCCGAGTTCGCCGAGTGCTTTGGAGATCGTATCCCGGCCCGCATCCCGAGCCGCTCGGTCGCTACCGAGAAACACCGTGCCGGCCGCAAAGCGCTTGTTGAGGCTGAAGCCGAGATCCTCGCCGACGGCGCGCAGGAAAGACTCCGGAAACTTGATGAGCAAACCGCAGCCGTCGCCGGTCTTGCCGTCGGCCGCGACCGCGCCGCGGTGGGTGAGCCGGGCGAGCGCCTCGATCGCAGTCTTGACGACCCAGTGACTGGGCATGTCGTCCAGATTGGCGATCAGGCCGAAGCCGCAACTATCGCGATGCAGTTCGGGATCCAGCAGGTTTTTCGCTTGTGCCTCAGTCATACATGCCGCAGAGATCGCCGATTGGCGGTCCCCGAGTCCAGTTTTTAGGGGTGGCGCTGAGCGCCGCAAACGTCCCAGTATAGGATACAGGCCTTTTCGCCGCATCGGTTGCGGCGGTAACCAAAGGCTATTGAAAGCGCTAGTAGCTGTCGGCGAGCAGCCGGATATTGCCGGAGGTGCGATAGCTGACGGGCGGCGTCATCGGAATATCGACGCCGAGCTCGCCCCTGAGCTCGTAAGGGACTTCCCCGCGGACACCCTCGCGAATCGCGGACAACAGCCGTGGCGCCGTCGACAACAAGTCCAGGTCGACGCTGATCGCGAACTGTCCGTCGCCGTTCGCCGGTATGGAAATATCACTCGCGGTCTCGCCGCTGGCGAAACGCGCCCCGTCCAGGCGCACGTCGTAGGCGACGTGGTTCACGGGCAGGCGAAACGGGTTCGGATTACTGATATCGAACGACAACAAAAAGGTCTGGCTCTTGAACCCGAGCCCCATGACTTCGACGTTCCGTAATTCGACCTCGGGCGTCCTGATGATGTTCTCGGGCAAGGATGCACAGCCGCCGAGCGCCGTCAGCGTCACGATCATTGCCATTACCGCATTGCGTTTAACGTAGTTCATGGCCCAGCTCCCCCCAACGCGCAGAAATGAGTTGCCAGTCGTCGGCGTCCTTCTCGAGTTCCAGGGCGAAGCGGTATGCGTCCGCGCTGAAACCCAGTACACCGTCGTTCGTCCCGGCCATACCGACCGTCATGACAATCTTCGCCGCGCTACTATCGTACACCGTGATTTCCTCGATGCGCGGCAACAGGGCAATACTGTCCTGACGTAAAAAATACGCGCGTAACAGCCGATTGATGTCTTCGCGCCCGTGGCCACGGTTGTCGGCGTAAGAACTCGAGAGCATATCGACCAGTGCCCGCCGCTCCTTGTTCTCCGCGGCCTCGATGCCGGCCGCAACCCAGGCGCGCAGCTCCTCCTCGGGTGGCGTCGCCGACCGGCCGCATGCCGCCAGCAAGGCAAGGACCAGGCTGGCAGTCAACAAGGTTCGGGTGGCCGTCCGCATCATCTGATAGAGTCTACTGCTACCGGCGCCCTTAATTGGGCTAATCCGACCAAACTGTGACCTGGTTCGCACTTATGTCCGTAAAATTATTGAGTGAATCCGGCGGCGGCACGATCACCGACGAGGATGAACAGCGTATCAACGCGATCCTCTCGTTCTGGTTCAAGGAGCAGGAACTCACGGCCCCGCAGATCGATCGCCGCATGGATACCTGGTTCGGCGAAGACCCGGCCTTCGACAAGGAGATCGAGGACAGGTTTGCAGGCGACATCGAGATGGCGTCACAGGGGCAGCTCGAACACTGGGCATCGGAGCCGCTCGGCCGACTCGCGCTGATCATCTTGATCGACCAGTTCCGCCGCAACATCCACCGCAACACGGCAAAGGCGTTTTCGATGGACAAGCTGGCGCTCAAGCTCTGCGTCGAGGGTGCGATGGAAAAAAAGGACAAAGGGCTGACGCCGATCCAGCGGGCGTTTTTCTATATGCCGCTGCAACACGCGGAGTCTGCGAAGGTGCAGGCCAAGTCCGTCGAATTGTTCACGCGCCTTGCCGAATCGGTGTCACCGACCTATCGCGAGACGTTCGAGACGATCGCCCAGTTCGCCGAGCTGCACAAGGACATCATCGACCAGTTCGGACGTTTCCCGCATCGCAACCAGTTGCTCGGGCGGGATAACACGCCAGAGGAAGACGAGTACCTCGCGGGCGACAGCCCGGATTTCGGACAGGGCTGATCAGGCCGTCTTCGAAAGCCGGTTGAAACGCCACGTCAGCAGCACGGCAGCCAGCAGCAGCCCGACGACGAACGCGGACCAGATTCGGTCTGCCGGCAGCGCGTAGGTAACGGTCGCGAGGTAAGCGAGGGGCAACGCGATTACCCAGTAGGAAAACAGGCTGATCATCATCGGCAGACGCGTATCCTTGTAGGCCCGGAGCGCGCCGGCCGCGGCGATCTGCACGCCGTCCGCCACCTGGAAAATCGCCGCAACCAGCAACAGCGTCAGGGCAATACCGGTGACCACCGGATCGTCGGTATAGAGCGTAATGATCTGGTCGCGAAAGACGAGCAGTACGAGCGCCGAAGCGGTCATGAATATCGCACTCATCGAGATGCCCGAAAAGCCGGCGATCCTCGCGTCGTCCGACTTGCCCGAGCCCAGCATGTGCCCGACCTGCACCGTGGTCGCCGAGGCGATGGCGAGCGGGATCATGAACATCGTCGATGCGTAGCTGAGTGCGATCTGGTGCGCGGCCGTGATCTCGACCCCGCGCGTACCGACGAGGATCGATACGACCGAGAACAGGCCGATCTCCGCCGTGATGGTTACGGAAATGGGCAGGCCGAGCCTGACGATTTCCCCGAACAGCGCGGGCCGGAACTGCCCGATACGGGTGAAGACCTTGAGCGGCTTGAGCCGCGGGCTGAAAGCAATATAGAGGCCCAGCGCGAGCGCGACGAGCCACATCGTAATGGCGCTGGCCCAGGCGCAACCCCTGACGCCGAGCGCCGGCGCACCGAAATTCCCGAACATCAGGGCATAGTTCAGGATCACGTTGCTGCTGAGTGAAAACAGCGACGTGAACATGATCGGTCGCGTGTAGCCCACGCCTTCGGCGGTGAAGCGCAACGCAATGAACATCAAAAGGCCCGGCGCACCGAGCAGCAGGATCCGGACGTACTCCACCGTGTCGGACCGAAACGCAGGATCGATGCCGATAAACGCGAGAAAGGTCCCCGCGAACGGCCGGCCAAGCAGCAGAATCAGCAAACCGAGCCCGAAGCCCAGGTACATGCCGTGACGCGAGTAACGCCCGATCTTGTCTGTCTCGCCTGCGCCGAAGTGCCGCGCGACGATCGGCGACACGGCCATCAGCAGGCCGAGACACGCCGAGAACACGAGCATCCACGTGTGGCTGCCAACCGATACAGCGGCAAGTTCGTTGGCTCCGAGGCGCCCCGACATGACGGTGTCGGCAAAGTTCATGCCCGCCACGGCGAGGTTGTTGACGATCAGCGGCCCACTGATCCGGGCGATCGAGGCACACTGGCGTCGTACTGACGGGCGCAGGACGGGCATGCGCGCATCTTAACCTACGGTACCTCGCGCGAATGGTGTAAAGTGCGACGCCCAAGGAATAAATCGGAGACTGGCTTATGCTGCACGACGGACGTGCCATTCGTGTTGCCGTGATCGGATCGACGCGCATTCCCTTCGCACGGTCGCATTCCATATACCGGGGCTGCTCGAACCAGGACCTCATGACCGCTGCTCTCGATGGCCTCTGTGCGAAGCTCGATCTCAAGGGCCAGACCCTCGGCGACGTCGCCCTGGGCGCCGTCATCAAGCACTCGCGCGACTGGGATCGCCAACAAGATTGCCCTTGGCCAGATCGACTCGGGCATCGCCGGCGGCACGGATACGGTCAGCGATGCCCCGATCGTGTACCCGGACGAGTACCGGCGCATGCTGCTCGACATGCACGCCGAACACTCGCTGTTCGGGCGGCTCAAGCACGCGTTCCGCTTCCGGCCCGGTTTCCTGAAGCCCCAACTGCCCGGGGTAACCGAACCGCGCACCGGGCTCTCGATGGGCGAGAGCATGGAGATCACAGCCAAGCAGTGGGACGTGCAGCGAGAACACCAGGACCAGCTCGCGCTGTCCAGCCACATGAAAGCCGCCGCCGCGTACGACGAGGGTTTCTATGACGACCTGATCGTGCCTTTCATGGATCTCGAGGAAGACAACAACGTGCGCCGCGACACGACCCTGGAGAAGCTCGCGAAACTGAAACCGGTGTTCGATCGCAGCGAAGAGGGCACGATGACTGCGGGCAACAGCACGCCGCTGACCGACGGCGCTGCGGCGGTGATGCTCGCCTCCGAGGACTGGGCCCGCAAGAAGAACCTGCCGGTGCTCGCCTACCTGACGTTTGCCAAGGTCGCGGCCGTCAATTTCATCAATGACGAAGGCCTGCTCATGGCGCCGGCCTACGCCGTCTCCGACATGCTCAACCAGGCGAACCTGCGACTGCAGGACTTCGATTTCTACGAGATCCACGAAGCGTTTGCCGCACAGACGATCGCGACGCTGAAAGCATGGCAATCCGACAAGTTCTGTCGCGAACGCCTCGGCCGGAACGAGCCCATGGGTCCGATCGATCTCGAAAAGCTGAACGTCAAGGGAGGCAGCATTGCGATCGGCCACCCCTTTGCCGCAACGGGCGCGCGTATCGTCGGCACGCTGGCGAAAATCCTCAGCGAGAACGGTTCCGGCCGTGGCCTGATCTCAGTCTGCACCGCCGGAGGTATGGGAGTGACGGCTATCCTTGAAGCCGCGTAAGGCCTTCTCGAACCGCTCGCGCGCCTGCGCGGTCACGCCGCCGCGCTTTTCCTCGTCGACCATGAAATTTTCGAACCGGTCGAGGATCTCGTCCATGTTGGCATCGGGAAAGTGAACCCTGTCGACGAGGTCCGGTGGTGCATGGCGCAGCGCCCCGAAAAGGTCGATCCAGTGCTCGCTTTTCTTGCCCGTGTCGAGCAGCTGGTAGAACTGCGCTCCCGGTTTGCCCTTCTCACTCGTCACGAGGCTGAGCAGGCCGGCCAACAAAGCGACCGGCACGAGCACGAAATCGCGTAGTCCGTCGACGATCAGTTTGAACTGAAACACGACGATGTCGCGAATCAGCGTGCGGTTGTCGAGTTGCGGCTTTTTCTGGGTCATGTTTCTCATGGCAGTCTCGTCAACAAAATCCTGTTGCGTCAGTCGATTATACGCGCTCATGCTGGAACACGAGGTCCCTTTCCAGTAGTGTTGGCGCGGTACAGATGCCCTGCCGCGACTATGCCGAGATATCAGCCAACTCCCGACTTTGAGCACGGGCAATCCGACGTAACGGGAGTACTCCTGGTCAATCTCGGCACCCCCGAAGCTCCGACTCCGTCAGCCGTCAGGCGGTTCCTGCAGCAGTTCCTGTCGGACCCGCGGGTCGTCGAATTGCCCCGTCCGCTCTGGTGGCTGATCCTCAACGGCGTGATCCTGCGCATCCGCCCGTCCCGGTCGGCCGAGGCCTATGAGAAGATCTGGACCGATAACGGATCCCCGCTGCTGCTCTTTTCGAGTCAACTGGCCGAACGGGTCGCCGCACGCCTCGACGAACAGGCGCCGGGGTTTTTTCGCGTCGAACTGGGGATGACCTATGGCCAGCCGTCGATCCCGGATGCCATCGACAGGCTGCAGCAGGCCGGTGCGCGCAGGCTGCTCGTGGTACCGCTGTATCCACAATACTCGGGCACGACGACGGCGTCGGTGTTCGATTGCGTGACCGGGAAGCTGCAGGGCGTTCGCTGGGTCCCCGAAACACGCTTCATTAACCAGTATCACGATGCGCCCGCATACATCGGCGCGCTGGCCGCGAGCATCCGCGATTACTGGCAGGAACATGGCCGGGGGGCGCACCTCTTGCTGTCGTTCCACGGCGTGCCGCGATACACCCTGGATGGCGGCGATCCGTATCACTGCCAGTGCCGGAAGACCGGCCGCTTGCTCGCAGAAGCACTCGGTCTCGACGACGATGAATGGACCCTGTCGTTTCAGTCGCGCGTCGGGCGGGCGGAGTGGCTGCGGCCCTACACCGACGAAACCGTCAAGGCGCTCGGCGGCAGGGGCATCGAACGGCTCGACGTCGTGTGCCCGGGCTTTTCGACCGACTGTCTCGAGACACTCGAAGAGATTGCGATGCAGAACGCGGAGTTTTTCGCCGAATCCGGCGGCGGCGAACTGCGCTACATTCCGGCCCTGAATGCACGCGACGACCACGTCGACCTGCTCGCTGGGCTGGTCAAGCAACATACGGCGGGCTGGTCGAACGCGCCGGACGATCCGGCGGCCCGCGAACGGGCCATGGCGCTGGGAGCAGACCGTTGAGCACCATCGGTCGCTTCCTCGAGTTCAGCGTGCACGCACCCGATATTCTCGAGTCCCTGCACTTCTACAAGATGCTCGGCTTCACGGAACTCGAGAGTGCGGACGTCTACACGCACAAATACGCCGTCGTCAGCGACGGCGAGCTGAATATCGGACTGCACGACTTTGAGTTCGAGGCGCCCGCAGTCACCTACGTGCAGCCCGATCTTGCGAAACACGCGCGCTCGATGGCCGACCACGGCTTCGATTTCACGTTCACGCACCTCAACGAAGACGTGTTCAATTCGCTCGGCTTCCGGGACCGTGACGGCAACGCCGTCAGAATGGTCGAAGCGCGCACCTTCCATATGGTTGAAGAGGCGGAGAACGACTCGCACTGCGGCAACTGGTTCGAGCTGACCCTGCCGGTACGCGACACGATGCGGGCGGCGCAGTTCTGGGCCCCTATCGCCCCGGCGATGCTGCAGGTGCGCGAGGAACCCACCGTGCACATGCGGTTCGATGCCACGGGCGTGGCGCTGGGACTGTCGGAAAGCATCGCGCTCAAGGCGCCATCGCTGTGCTTCCGCTGCCCCGACCGCGAGGCCCTGCTGGCGCTGCTCGAACAACATGGCTTCGACTACGAGAAGTTCCCCGGATTCGAAGGCGCGTTCGCCTCGCTCCGGTCGCCCGAGGGAACCACGTTGTTCCTGTTCGAGACGGACTTTCTCGGTGAGTCCTACGAAGTCGACGAGGCCGGGGATCCGGCCGACTTCCCCGGCTAGCCCCTCTCAGAACTCGACCCAGAAGACGCCGCGCAGGTCGCCGGCCTCGAATCCCGTTGCCCGGTCCGCAGGATAATTCTCATCAAGCTGCGCCCGGATCTCGCTGTCGATGTCGGTACCGTGACAGGTGAGGCACATCGGCTGCGTGACGATCGGTTCCACGTAGCCGTGTCGTCCGGCGTCGATCGTAACGGCCTGCGGTTCGAGCGCCGTATCGCCCGCCGCGTAGCCATCGAGGATCGGGGCCAGCCAACCGGGCGGCGCGTTGTTCGGGTTTCGCAGCTTGTGGCTGCTGCGGCCCATCCGCACGCCGTCGACCGAGAGTTTGCGGGCAATGGCCGGTGCCTGCCGGCTGCACACCTCGATCGCGGCGGCCGGCCCTTCCTGCATGCCCGCCGACAGGGCCTGCATCAATTCGGACTTGAACGGCTTGAGCAAGTCGGCGCCCTCGGCCGCCGGGTTCGCGGCTTCGGGTGCATCGACCGATGGCCCGGAACACGCGCACAGCAGTGCGCCGACAATCGCGGCGCTGGCAAGTTGCTTGTTCATCGTCATTCCTTCAGTAGTCTGCGAAGAAGTTCATGTGCCCGACCAATGTAGGCACTGCCGAACAGGTTGACGTGGTTGAGCACGTGATAAAGCTGGTAAAGGTCGCAGCGTTCGCGATGTCCCGGAGCTAACGGGGCGTGTTGTTCGTATGCCTCGTAGAACCCCGCGCCGAAGCCGCCGAAGAGCCGGGTCATCGCGAGATCCGACTCGCGGTCGCCGAAATAGACTGCCGGATCGAATATCACGGGCTTCCCGTCGCAGCAGGCCCAGTTGCCGCCCCACAGGTCCCCGTGCAGCAGGGACGGCACGGGGTCGTAGGCCTCGAAATAGACCGGCAGGCGTTTCATCAGCCGGCCACCCTGCTCCTGCAGGTCGCCCGAATAGCCGTTCGCGGCAGCCAGCTTCAGCTGGTACCCGAGTCGCTGGTCGCGGAAGAACTGCACCCAGTCGTCCGTCCACTCGTTATGTTGCGGCGTCAGACCGATCGTATTGTCGCGATGCCAGCCGAACCGTTCGCGGGTCGTCTCGTGAAGTGTTGCCAGCTGCTCGCCGAGGCGGATCTCCGCATCGCGGGTCGGGCGCTCGAATTCGAGCCATTCGAGGGCCACGAACGCCGTATCACCGTCGACGCCGCAGCCGACGACCCCGGGCACACGCACCACACCGGGTGCGGCCAGCTCGGCCAGGCCTTCGGCCTCTGCCGCGAACATGTCGTAGGAGGACGCCGGCCCGGTCTTCAGAAACAGCGGTCGCTCTTCTGTTTCGAGGCGCCATGCCGCACTGATGTCACCACCCGCGACGGCGCGTGGCTGCGGCCCGTCGACCACACTGACGCCCGACTTGCCCAGGGCTTTGATTATCGACGACCAGTCCGGCACAGGCGCCTCAGTGCCGGTAGATGTCGGAAACGCGTTCCGCCTGGCGCCGCAGAGCCGTGCCGATCCCGGCCTCGTCGAACAATGCATTGATCTCGCCCAGCCGCGGCGCCGCCGGCTGCAGCATGGATTCGGCAGCGTCGATCGGCGCATCGCAGGCGATGCCGGTCAGCTGCCGCGCCAGCATGGCCGCGTCACGATGCGTTTCGAGCCTGGCGCCGAGCGTCCTTGCGCCGCGCACGTTGACCTCGTGCACTCGGTGAAGATTCTCGTAGATGTCGTCGAGGCTGCCGAAGTGCTGCAACAGCTTTTCCGCCGTCTTCTTGCCGACACCGGGCACGCCCTTGATGTTGTCCACCGCGTCCCCGGCAAGCGCCAGGAAGTCGGCTATCTGCTCGGGCCGGACGCCGAACGAACCCGCGATCTCGTCGTAACGCAGCTTGCCCTTGCCGGCGAAATCCCAGAAGACGTCATCCGCGCGCAGCAGCTGGGTAAGGTCCTTGTCGCGGCTGACGATCGTCGAAGGCCGGCCAAGACTGCGGCCGTGTTCGACGAGCGTACCGATAAGGTCGTCGGCTACGTAGCGCGGACTGCCGAGTTCCATGACGCCGAGTGCGCGCACGTAGCGGCGGCACTGTTCGAACTGGCGCTTGAGTTCGGGCGGCGCCGGGTCGCGGTTGGCCTTGTATTCAGGGTAGATCGCGGTGCGAAACGACTCGGTCAGGCTCTCGTCGAACGCGACGGCGACGAATTCCGGCGTGACCTGCTCCATGAAATCGCCGATGAAGCGGCAGAAGCCGTACAGCGCATTGATCGGGTTGCCCGCGTCGTCGACCATGTCCTCGGGCATCGAGTAATAGGCCCTGAAGACATAGACGCTTGCATCGATGAGATATTGCATTTAGTCGTGGAAATGAACCTCCACGATCTCCTCGCCGTTCTCGAGGTGCCCTGACAGGCGGGCGTGCAACGGGCTGGAGCGCGGAATGTGAGCGAGCAGGTACTGCATCTGGTCGGCGAGGACCCGACGCCCCTTCAGGTAGATGTACTCGGCGTAGTTCGGCGTAAACGGCACGGCGATGAGTTCCATCGAGGATTCTTCGGGCGTCCGGCCGCCCTTGAAGTTGTTGCAGCGACGGCAGGCCGTGGCCACGTTGGTCCAGACATCGAGTCCGCCACGCGACACGGGCGTGATGTGATCACGCGTCAGGTCGCGCGTCATGAAGCGCATGCCGCAATACAGGCAGAGATTGGCGTCGCGCTTGAACAGCGTGCGATTGTTCAGCGGCGGGACATACTTGTCACGATTCTCGGAGAGGCTCTTGCTCGTGCCGTGCGTCGCGATGATCGAATTGACGTCGATCCGGCTGCGGCAGCCGTCGATCGAACTGTAGCCGCCGAATACCGTGTAAAGGCGTGTGCCGCAGTCGTACGCTACCTGCTCGGTGTGATAAAGACGTACCGCTTCGCGATAGTCGATCCACTCGAGCGGCATCCCTGCAACATCGGTTCTCAACACCTGTTGCGAAATGTCGGACGCGAGGCCCCCGCATTATTACCGGTGTTAGAGCGCCTTCAAGACCTCATCGAGTGTTGCCTTCGCATCGCCGAACAACATCCGCGTATTGTCGAGGAAAAAGAGCGGATTCTGGACGCCCGCATAACCGGTCGCCATCGAGCGTTTCAGCACAATCGACGTGTCGCCCTTCCAGCACTCGAGCACCGGCATGCCGGCGATCGGACTGTCCGGATCGGTCAGTGCCGACGGGTTGACGATGTCGTTTGCGCCGATCACGATCGACACGTCGACATTGGGAAAATCGTCGTTGATCTCGTCCATCTCGAAGACGATGTCGTAGGGTACCTTTGCCTCGGCGAGCAATACGTTCATGTGGCCGGGCATGCGGCCCGCCACCGGGTGGATCCCGAAGCGCACGTTGACGCCTTTCTCGCGCAACTTCTGCGTGATCTCGTAGACCGTGTGCTGTGCCTGAGCGACGGCCATGCCGTAGCCCGGGATGATCATGACTTCCTTCGCATTGGCCAGCAGTTCTGCTGTCTCCTGCGGTTCGATCGGCACGACTTCCCCCTGGTCCTCGCCGCTTCCCGATGGCGCACCACCGCTCGTACCGAAGCCACCGGCGATGACGTTCAGGAATTTGCGGTTCATCGCCCGGCACATGATGTAACTCAGGATGGCACCACTCGAGCCGACAAGCGCGCCCGTGACGATCAAAAGGTCGTTGCCGAGCATGAAGCCGGTTGCCGACGCCGCCCAGCCGGAGTAGCTGTTGAGCATCGACACGACCACGGGCATGTCCGCACCGCCGATCGCCATGACCATGTGGATACCGAACAGGAGCGCGAGCACGGTCATGATAACCAGCGGCATCACGCCGCCACCCTGTGGCGACTGCTGCACGAACTCGTAGCCGAAGTAGATCGCACCGAGCAGGATCAGCAGGTTGAGCCAGTGGCGCGCGGGCAGAAGCAGCGGATTGCCGCTGATCTTGCCGGACAGCTTGCCGAAGGCAATGACCGAGCCCGAGAACGTCACGGCACCGATCAGGATGCCGAGGTAGGTCTCGACATCGTGAATGGTCAACTCGACTCCGACGTAATGCGAAAGCCGCTCCGGATCCATGAAATTGGCGAAGCCGACGGCCACCGCTGCCAGGCCGACCAGGCTGTGCAGGATCGCCACCAGTTCGGGCATCTGCGTCATCTGCACGCGTCGGGCAGCGACGATGCCGACGGTACCGCCGATGAGGAGCGCCACGAACAGGTAGACGTAATTCTGCGTAACGTCGCCCACCAGCGTGGCGATGAGTGCGATCGCCATGCCGACGATCCCGTACCAGTTGCCGCGCCGCGCCGTTTCCTGGTTTGACAGTCCGCCGAGGGCCAGAATGAACAGGATCGTCGCGATGATGTACGCGACTTGAATAATTCCTTGGTTTACCTCAAACATCGCGGCCTCACTTCCTGAACATGTCGAGCATGCGGCGTGTTACTGCAAAACCGCCGAAAATGTTGACCGCGGTTATCAACACCGTTCCCACCGCGATCCACTTGATAACCGGAACCTCCGAACTGATCTGCAGCAGGGCACCGATCACAATAATGCTCGAAATGGCATTGGTGACGCTCATCAGCGGCGTATGCAGCGCCGCTGTCACATTCCAGATGACCATGTAGCCGACGAAGCAGGCCAGCACGTGACCGCGGCTCCGGCTCGACGGGTTCGGGCGCGGGCGCGGGTTTGGCCGCGGGGGGTGGTGCCGCGGAAATCTTGGGCGCCGGGGGCGGCCAGGTCGTCTCGCCGTCCTTGCAGACCGTGGTCCCGCGGATGACCTCGTCTTCCATGTCGACGACGATCTTGCCGTCCTTCTCGGGCGTCAGGTCGGTCAGCAGGTGATGCAGGTTGGTTGCATAGAGCTGCGACGATTGCGCGGCCAGGCGGCTCGGCAGGTCGGTGTAGCCGATGATCGAAACGCCGTTGACGTTGACGACCTTGCCGGGCTCTGTCAGCTCGCAGTTGCCGCCCTGTTCCGCAGCGAGATCGACGATCACGCTGCCGTCCTTCATGGCGCGCACCATGTCGGCCGTGATCAGGCGCGGGGCCGGCTTGCCCGGGATCAGGGCCGTTGTGATGATGATGTCGACATCTTTGGCCTGCTCCGCGAACAATTCCATTTCGGCCTTGATGAACTCGTCGCTCATGACCTTGGCGTAGCCGCCCTCGCCAGAGCCATCCTCATCCTCGAAATCGAGCATCAGGAAATCGGCGTCCATCGATTCGACCTGCTCCTTGACCTCGGGGCGGGTGTCGAAGGCCCTGACGATCGCACCCATGCTCCGGGCGGCTCCGATCGCGGCGAGGCCCGCGACGCCGGCGCCGATGACGAGGACTTTGGCCGGCGGCACCTTGCCGGCGGCCGTAATCTGGCCGGTAAAGAAGCGGCCGAAATGTTGCGCGGCTTCGACGACGGCGCGGTAGCCCGCGATATTCGCCATCGAACTCAGCGCGTCCACCTTCTGTGCGCGGGAGATGCGCGGCACGCTGTCCATGGCCATGACGGTGGCGCCGCTCTTGGTCAGCTTCTCGAGCAATTCAGGATTCTGGGCGGGCCACAGGAAACTGATGAGCGTCTGGCCGGCGCGCAGGCGGGCGGCTTCTTCGTCGTCCGGCGCACGCACCTTCAGGACGATGTCAGACCCGGACCACAGCGCATCGGCCGTATCCACGATTTCACAACCGGCATCACGGTAGGCATCGTCCGAGAAACTCGACTCCGCTCCGGCGCCCGATTCGACGGACACGTCAAAGCCAAGCTTGACCAGCTGTCCGGCCACGTCGGGCGTTGTAGCCACGCGACGTTCGCCGGGGAATGTTTCTTTTGGTACACCGATTCTCATTCGACCCTCCTTCAGGACTGCGGCAGTGTAACGAAGGGTTCGAATGGGTAAAAGGTGGGATTAATACTAACGTCTGCGCCGATCTCTCCGTTGCCGATCGAGACGGTCGCGCAGCGCCTGTCGCTGCTCCGGGGTCAGCCGATTGTAGCGTTCCCGCAACATCTCACGCCGCTCCTGCTTCATTTCACGGTAGCGCTTGAAATTCTCCCGGATGCGCTCCTGCTCCTCGGGAGAGAGGCTGTGAAAGATCTCGGCACGCTCGCGGATCAGGCTGCGCCGCTCCTCCGACAACGACTGCCAGGCCATGAACCGCGACTGCGCTCGCTCGCGTTCTTCTGCCGACATGGACGACCAGCGCCCCGCACCCCGGGCGAGACGCATACGGCGCTCGGCCGGCATATTTTCCCAGGCGCCCTCGAATTTGCCCAGAATGACCTGTTGCTGATCATCGAGATCGTCCCAGGCGGGCCCCTCGGCGAGGACCGGGACGCACAGTGTCAGCGCCAGCAGTACAGTGATCAGTCTAGCTTTCATCTTCGTTCTCCGCGGAGTCATCGCCTTCCTGCGACGATTCGCTCTCATCCTCTCTCTCGACCGTCAGGATGCCGTCATGCAACAGCCACTCCTCGTCCGTGTCCTCCCACATGCCGAGATATTCGAGGAACTCGGCGTCGGGGTCCGGCTGCTCCGCTGTCTCGTCGGCCGCGAGCGTCACGGTCCCGAGGCACAGCCCACAGACCAGCAGACCGAGTCGCTCAACCAACGTCATCGCCCGCTTCGAGCTGGTCTATCCAGGCATAGAACTCGAGATCCTCGAGCATCTCGATGCTCTCGTCGCCGAGCAGGATTTCCATCTCGGTAACCGAGGCGGGCATCGTATCGACCGTGACGGGATCCGGCTGCAGCAGCAGCGCGGCGACCAGCACAGCCACCGCAACGCCGGTGACCGGTGCCCAGCGCAGCCAGTTGACGGTCGGTGCGCTGGCTGCCTCGAGCGCCCGGTGCCGACTCCGGTTGAGGGTCGATAACGTCGCGGCATCCAGCCTGTCGACCGATTCATCGAACAGCGCTTTTGCCTGTTTCGCGAACTTGTCGTGCGACTCTTTCATTCCGTTCATTCCCCGGACCCCGCGGGTCCGTGTTCTGCCAATGTTTCCCTGAGCGAGTGTATCGCCCGCGAGTAATGTGTCTTGACGCTGCCCTCGCTGCAGCCCATCGCCACGGCGGTGCCCGCCACGTCGAGGCCCTCGAACGTGCGCAGCATGAAGGCCTCCTGCTGGCGTGCCGGCAGGGCACGAACCGCGAGTTCCAGGCTGTCCATCGCCTCGTTGTTGGCCAGTTCCTGGTCCGGGGCCCTGCCGCCCGGGTCGGGTGCCGCAGCGACGAAGTCGTAGCCATCGTCGTCCTCTGAACCTCGCCCAAACCAGACCATGACCCGCCGTCGCACCGCCTGGCGGCGATACCAGTCACGGATGCCGTTTTGCAGGATGCGATAGAAGAGTGGCGGCCACTCCTCGCCGGGCCGATCGCCGTACTTGCGGGCCAGCTTGATCATCGCCTCCTGCACGAGATCCAGCGCATCGTCCCGGTCCCGCACCGCGATCTCGGCGATTCGCAAGGCCCGGCGCTCCGTCTCGGCCAGGAACCGGTTGAGTTGCTGTTCTCGTTGCAGTGCTCGCGTCCCTGTCACTTGCTCGCCGGCCCACGATACCCCCAATTCCAATGTGACGACGCTTGTTTCCCTTGACTCCATCATGGGCTCATCTACCGTGTCTCACCTTAGATTAACGCCCGAAAACGCCCGGGGTTGACCCGGGGGCCAACTGCATTATGTCCGCCCGCGCCGGGCTGCCGGGTGCGGGTTCCTTTCGGCACGCGGCAACAGACCGGCGTCGTGATAGGGCATGCGAGTGAATCCGACATCGCGCCTGACCGCGTCCGCCGCTGCACTGCCGTGCTCGACGAAGAACCGCTGCTGCGCGCGGCGGATCTCGAGCTGCTGCGCTTTACGAGCACTTATTACCACCACCCGATCGGCGAGGTCGTGGCCGCGGCGCTGCCCGCGCTGCTGCGCCAGGGCAAGCCGCTCGACCCGCTCGTCGAGACGATAGGGGCGACCGATCTCGCCTGCTCGGTCGATGTCGAGGCGCTGGCGAAACGTGCCCCACGCCAAGCCGAGCTGCTCGAGGC
>JARRMH010000050.1:0-10250 GCA_037386205.1 Woeseiaceae bacterium
GCCTTCTTCGAAGGGGATGATCCGTCCACGCCGGCCAACGAAGCCTACAATCCGCTGTTCCCCGGCTTCCAGGACTGGGGCACCTGGTTCCAGGGCGAGATTGCCGGCGGCTGGTTCCTGTCCAACTCGAACATGCGTTCGCACATGCTGCGCCTGACGGCCAAAGTCAGCGACAGCTTGCGGCTCGGGCTGAGCCTGTTCGATTTCACACTCGACCAGCCCGGCAGCTACGCAACGGGCGTGACGTCGCGCGACCTCGCACGCGAAATCGACCTCATTGCCGACTGGTCGCCAACCGACTACCTGAGCATCACGTTCACGCTGGCAAACGGCCAACCGGACACCGCCCTCGAAGAGGCATTCGAGCGCACGAGTAATTTCCGGTACGCAATGATTTACGTCAGCCTGGCCTACGACTGAGTGCTCTGGCCGTCCCCGACCGCAGCGGCGAACTTTATTTGCTAGACTCTGCGATCCATTCCCTGCATGCCCGCAACGTCGATTGCGATGGCTGACGGGGCGGCAAAACAACAATAAACGCACACAGCCGGGAGCCTTATGGCCGGCGAGTCCGACAACAGAGAACGTATATCGCGGCAGCGCGACAATCGTGCAGTGCGATATCTTTCCTTCGCCGCGGTGGGCATCTTCGGCGTGTGGGGCCTGCTCGCGCCGGAGGGAATGACCACCACGGCGGCTAATGCGGTCGATTTCGTGCTGTCCAGTGTCGGCTGGATGTATCTCCTGCTGACCACGAGTTTCGTCATCCTCGCGGGCTGGCTCGCCTTCGGCCGCTACGGTCATCTGCGGCTCGGTGCCGACGATTCGCGCCCCGAGTTTTCCACCGCGTCCTGGATCGCCATGTTGTTCGCGGGCGGTATGGGCAGCGGGTTGATCTTCTGGGGCGTGGCCGAGCCGGTGACACACTTCGCCTATCCGCCGGGCGTCGTCGAGGAGCTGAGCCCCGAGTCGGCGCGCCTGGCGATGGTGCTTGCCAACCTGCACTGGGGTTTGCATGCGTGGGCTATTTACGCCGTTTGTGCACTGGTCGTCGCCTATTTCATGTTTCGGCGAAAAATGCCGGGGCTTGTTTCGACGCCGATCCGGGCCACGTTTCCGCTATCCCGAACGACCCGTGTCATCGGCATCGGGGCCGATGTCATCGGCGTGTTTGCCGTCGTGTTCGGGCTCGCGGGGTCGCTCGTGCTCGGTGTTCTGCAGGTGCGCGCCGGCCTGGCAGAGGTCTTCAACGTTACGCCTACGACTGTCGTCAGCCTTGTCATCCTGGCCTTCATGACGGCCGCATTTCTGTTGTCGGCCTCGACCGGTCTCGACAAGGGAATACGCATTCTCAGTAATCTCAACATGAGCATGACGATCCTGCTCGGCCTGTTCGTGCTGCTCGTCGGGCCCACTGCCTTCATCATGGAAAGCTTCGCCAACGTCATTGGCGACTACGTTGCCGCGTTGCCGAAGTACGCGTTTCGCCTGTTCTCTTACGAAGACCAGATGGAGTGGACCAAGGGCTGGACGCTGACCTACCTGATTTGGTGGGTCGCCTGGGGACCGTTTGTGGGCGTATTCATTGCTCGTATCAGCCGCGGTCGGACGTTCCGCGAATTCTGCCTGTGCGTCATCCTGATCCCGACGCTCTTCTCGATGCTCTGGTTCTCGATCCTCGGCGGCACGGGCATCTGGATTGAACAAACAACTGGCGGTGGCCTCGCGGCCATCGTCTACGAAGACGCCGCCAAGGCACTCTTCGCGTTCCTGGACTATCTGCCGCTCAGCCAGATCCTGAGTGGGCTGGCCCTGCTCCTGATTTTCATCTTCCTTGTCACCAGCGCCGACTCCGGCACCTTCGTCATCAGCATGATGAGTGCCGAAGGCAATCCGGAGCCGACCGCAAAGCTCAAGTTGGTCTGGGGGACAACGATTGCCCTCCTGACAGTTGCCGTGCTGCTGGCCGGGAGCGTGGATGTCGCCAAAGCGATGGCCATCTTCGGCGCGTTGCCGTTTACGCTCGTGCTCGTAATCCAGATCGTTGCATTTCTCAGGGCGTTGCGTGAAGAGGACGGGAGGCCCGGGAAATGACGCTGCGAGGCTTCTTCATAATGACCGCCGCGCTGCTCGTGAGCTGCAGTGCCGAGCGCAGCGCTGTCGTTGTTGGCAGCAACGATTTCACGGAACAGAAGATCGTCGCCGAAATCATGGCGCTCACGCTCGAAGAACACGGCATGCGCGCGGAGCGCCAGATTCCATCGGGCGATAATCGTCGCAACCTGCTGGCCCTGCAGTCCGGGCAACTCGATGTGTATCCGGCCTACGACGGCTTCCTCGCGACACTGGGTCGTTACCCGGTCGTGGCCGGCGAGGAGATCGTGGCGGATGCCTCGTCGGTTCCCGCGTTGCTTGGCCTCCAGCTGCTGCAACCGTTCGGCTACCGGAGTGACTTTGCCGTCGCGGTACGCCACGACGTCGCGATACGCTATTCACTGCAATCCATCAGCGACCTCGCCCGGCTGGAAAAGCCGCTGCGTTTCGTGACCGACGAGGGTCACGCCACACGTCCTGTCGACGGCCTTGCCGCCCTCGCCCGCCACTACGGCCTGGTGCTGGGCGAGGTGAAGACCGTGCCGCTGCGTGACCGGCGTGCCGCTTACGAAGCGTTACTGGACCGTGAGGCCGATGCGGCGATCGTGTTCGACCTCGACGCCCAGGCGCGCTCTTTCGGCATGCGTATTCTGGAGGACGACCTCGACTTCTTCCCGGAATATCGCGCCGCGCCATTGCTGCGCGCATCAGCGCTCGAATCCCGCCCCGAAATAGGCGCGGCGCTTGCCACGCTCGCCGGGAAACTGAGTGACGAAACGGTCCGCAGTCTCGTTGAACGAGTCGATTTCGGTGGCGAGGACTACCAGCAGGTTGCGCGCGACTTCCTGGGCGACGTCGGCGTACTGGAGACCTCGTCAGCGCGGGCTGCCGAGAGAGCGCAAGTCGTACTCGCCATCGATCCACTGGCCCGCTTCGGCGAACTCGCCGTGCGCGCTTTTCGGGCCATCCGCGAAGTGATGCCCGCTCGCAAGCTCGCCGTCGAAATCACGGAGCAACCCGTGGCCGCGCTGAAGCGTGGCGACGCGCGCTATGCCCTGCTCGGTTCCGATGCCTTTTTCGAGCTCGTTGACGGGGAGATACAGCGCGTCAACGCCATCGAGGCCGTCGGTGTCGTCGGTGACCGATTCGCACACCTGCTCGCGCTTCGTGAGTCTGCTCCGCTCGACCAGCTGGAACGCGTCCGGATCGGGGTGGGCGCGGAGGGCGACAGCTCCTACCGGATCGCGCGTTTTCTGGAAAGTGAATCGCGGGGCGAGCGCGTGACGGTCGTTCCTGTCGCCAACTCGCGCGAGAGTATTCGCAGGCTTCGGGTCGGAGACATCGACGCCATTTTCCTCATGGGGTCCACCGCTCACGCAGGTCTGATGGCGCTCCTCGCCAGCGATTCGATGCTGGAACTCCGGTCACTGGATGAGGTTCTCGCCCCTGCTACGCTCGGGCGATTCCCGTTTCTGCGCCGCGCCCGAATACCGGCGAACTCTTACCCGGGGCAGCCTGGCGCGATCGAGTCATTCTCGACGCAGGTCGTGCTGGCAGCCGGTCGGCTGGAGAATGAATCGGCGCTGGGCGACGTCGGCCCGGCGAACACGCCCGGCCTCAGACTGGATGAACAGCAACGCGTCCGGTCGCAGACCGCCCGGGCACTGCATGCAGCCCTGGGGGCCGGGGAGGACGTGGATCCAATCCTGCCGATGTCACAGGGCCTGCTGCCAACGGCCGACGATTCGACAGAGAGTATTCAGTTCCAGCCAATGTTTGCGTTGACCAACGTAATTGCGATCGCTTTCCTCGTCTGGGTGGCCGTCCTATACTTCCGACCCCTGCCGCAAGTGCCGGCCCTGCGCCCGGGAGACGGGGCCGAGGACAACGGCAATGACGATACCGGGGCCTGAGCAGCCGCATTTCGAGTGGGCGCGTGACCAAGCACGAATACATTTTCATCGCTATCTCGATCGTTCTCGGCCTGGCCATGGCGCGCCTGCTCCACACCGCAGCCCTGCTGGTTCGCGCACACGCGCGCGTAACGTTTCACTGGTCGACCATGCTCTGGGGCGCGTGCATCTTTATCTATATCCTGCAACTGTGGTGGGTCGGCTGGGAGCTGCGCCTCTTCAGCGACTGGTCGATCATCGATTTTTTCGCGCTCGTGGTCGGCGCCATTTTCGTTTACGGCGCTGCTGAGCTCGCCCTGCCGACTGAGGACTTCGATGTGTCCGACGATACCGAGCTGGACTTCCTCCGCCACAGCCGGTCGCTCGGGCGAGTCTCGGCGGCGTCGATGCTCTGTTATTTTGCCGTCGGGCCTTACGTCAACGTGACGATGTTCGACAACCCGCCGCTGCCGTCGTACGGATTTCCAATCCTGGGCGGCATCCTGATGGTGCTGGTCATAATGAGGCCGCGCTGGTTTCCATTGCTGTCGGTCCTGTTCACCGCCTACACGGCATTGATTCTTTTCCTGACGGCCTGATCGACCCGCTCTTGCGGCCACCGATCCTGCCAAATGTGCGAACTGCCCTTTCTTTTGGCACGACACCTGTTATAGTGCCCGCCGTTCTGGCGCACTTCGGTCTGCGCCAACGGCTCTGGCCCGACAAATTCAAGGGCGCCGGAGCCACACCTTGAATCCAGCCTGGACCGAACCTTGCGCGGCAACCCCGCATCTGGTCAGGCGATCTGGAGTATCCAATACAATGTTATTCAATGAGCTCGGTCTCAGGACCGAACTGCTGCGTGCGGTCGAGGAAAACGGTTACCGTGAAGCCACGCCGATTCAGCAGCAGGCAATCCCCCTTATTCTGACTGGCGCTGACGTTCTGGCCGGCGCCCAGACCGGAACCGGCAAGACCGCCGGTTTCACCTTACCGCTCCTCGAGCGCGTTCATCAGACGCGTTCGTCCGGGCCGCGCCGTATTCGGGCGCTCATACTGGTACCGACCCGCGAACTCGCGGCCCAGGTCAGCGACAGCGTGCGAACCTACGGGCGGCACATGCATTTCAAATCCGCTGCGATATTCGGCGGCGTCAGCCCCAGGACGCAGATCGACAAGATCCGCAAGGGGCTCGACATCGTCATCGCCACGCCCGGTCGCCTGCTCGACCTGGCACAGCAACGGGCGATCGATCTTTCCTCGGTCGAAATTCTGGTGCTGGATGAAGCCGATCGCATGCTCGACATGGGTTTTATCCGCGACATTCGCAAGATCTTCAAGTTTCTGCCGGAGGAGCGTCAGAACCTGCTGTTCTCGGCAACCTTTTCGAACGAGATCCGGAAGCTCGCGAACGACCTGCTCGACAATCCGGCAGAAATACAGGTCGCGGCGCGAAACATGCACGCCGACCGCATCAGCCAGACGGTGTTGCCGGTCGACAAACGCCGCAAGCGCGAGCTGTTGTCGCATCGCATCGGAAAGCACAACATGCGCCAGGTGCTTGTTTTCACCCGCACCAAGCACAGTGCGAACCGGCTCGCCGAGCAACTCGTGGGCGATGGCATCAACGCCACCGCCATTCATGGCAACAAGTCACAAGGTGCCCGCACCCGCGCGCTGGCGGATTTCAAGTCCGGCAAGGCCCGCGTACTGGTTGCCACCGACATCGCGGCGCGCGGACTGGACATTGATGGCCTGCCCTACGTCGTGAACTACGAATTGCCGCACGTGCCGGAAGACTATGTGCATCGTATCGGCCGTACCGCTCGCGCGGGACGCGACGGTCAGGCCATTTCCCTGGTATGCGTTGACGAGAACAAGCTGCTGCAGGGTATCGAGCGCCTGCTGAAGATGAAGATCGAGAAAGAAGTCGTTCCCGGTTACGAACCGGACCCGCGCATCAAGGCCGAGCCGATCACGCAGGGGCGTCGGCAGGCACAGGCGCCGGGAAACCGGGGTAGCCGTCCCAAGCGCAAGGGCAACCAGACCCGGCGCAAGGCCGGCTCGGGTGCCCGCCGCGGCCGCTCCAGCGGCGGCACACGGCAGCGTGCCCCGGCCTAGCAGGCAATTGCGGCATCACCATCGATGAGAATCTGGGTCGATGCAGACGCGTGTCCGGTCGTCGTCAGGGACATCCTGTTCCGCGCGGCGAACCGGACCGGCGTGCAGCTGACGCTGGTCGCGAACCAGCCCCTGAGTACGCCGCCCTCGCCCAACATCAACGCGCTGCAGGTTGCGCGCGGATTTGACGTCGCCGACGATGAAATCGTCCGCCGGCTGGGCGCAGGCGACCTCGTCATCACCAGCGATATTCCGCTGGCTGCCGAGGTCATCGACAATGGCGGTCATGCGCTGAGCCCGCGCGGTGAGATGTTCACGGCCGAGAACATTCGGGGACGCCTCAACATGCGCGACTTTCTCGACACGATGCGCGCGAGCGGCGTCCAGCCCGACAGCGGGCCGCCTGCCTTCAGTCAGCGCGACAAGCAGGCATTTGCCAACAACCTGGATCGGTTGTTGACGAAATTCGTCGTTGCCGGATAACGCGCCGCTGCCTTTTCCGGCAGCCAGTGTGTCGAACGTCAGGAATCCGGCGTGATCACTTCCGGCACCTCGGAGAATGGCCGTATGCCGAAGTGCGGGTAGATCTCGCTCGGGAAGTAGACGAGCCCGTCCGAGACCACCATGCGAATCCTGCGCAACTCCCCCAGGCTGCGGGTCGGGTCGCCCGGCACGAGGAAGAAGTCCGCGTACTTGCCTTTCTCGACTGAGCCGAGGTCCTCGTCCTGGCCGAGGTAGACCGCCATGTCATACGAGGCGCGCCGCAACACCTCTGCCGGCGTCATCCCGATGCGCTCGAACAGCTCGAGTTCGCGGTGGTAGGCGAAGGAACCGCCGAGGTCCGTACCTGGCAGCAGCAGGACGCCTTTCTCGTTGAGCCGCGACAGGAACTCGAGGATGAAGTTGAACGCTGCGACATACTCCGCACGTTCCTGCGGCGATTCCGTGCCGAACAGTTCCTCTTTGAGCCCACGCTGCTCGTTCGTCGGGAGGTGATCGATAATGTCCCGTGCCATTGCCGCGGGCTCGCCGTTGACCGCCGTCAGGCCGAGTTCATGGATGGCGATGGTCGGGTCGTGGGCGACCTCGCCTTCGAGCATCCGGTTGATCGTGTACTGCACGTCCTCGCCGTTCACATCGAGCGCCGGGAAGCGCTTCATGGCCGTGAAACGAAACAACGTGCGCGTGTCTTCGCCGTCCTCCAGAACCCAGCCGAGCATCAGCTGGTTCGCGTGCGTGATCTCGTCGAAACCAGCCTCGATCATCGCGTTCGCCGTCGAGAATGCCGGGACGTGCCCGGCTACCCGCAGCCCGAGCCGATGCGCTTCGGCGACGAGCGTCTCCGCCCATTCGGGCTTCATCGAGTTGTAGAACTTGACCTGGTGAAAATCGCGGGACGCACACCAGCGAACCATCGCCAGCGCCTCGTCGAGCGTCGCCACGGTCTCGCCCGTCTTCGCGGAAAACTCGCTCTCGCCCTCGATGAAACACGAGCGCGTGATGCGCGGGCCGGCGATAACGCCGGCATCAATCCGCTCCATAAGGTCTTCCAGCACCGCATTTTCGTTGCCCATGTCGCGCACTGATGTGACCCCGGCCGCGATGTTCAGCAGTGCATCGCCCTGGCCGATGTGGCCGTGCATCTCGTACATCCCGGCACCAGCGTACCGCCGTCGCCCTCGATGAGCACTTCGCCACCGGGTGTCGGACTGTTCGCTGCCTGCACGCTCGCCACGCGATTGCCGTACACCACGACATCTTTCAGCTCGGTGAGTGCGAGCTTTGCGGGATCGAAAACGCGCACGTTCCGGATTCGCACCGGCACCTCGTATGCATGCGCGACCTCTGCCTGGATTTGGACGAAGCGCTCGGTCGAGAGCGCCTCGGCCCAGTTCCGCAGTTCTTCATCGGCCGACACGTAACCTGCGCGCACCAGCGCGAAGCGCGGACTGGCCGTTGCGAAGAACCGGTTGTCCTGGTCCAGCATCACGAGTCCGGGATTGTAAGAGAGGCCGAGAATTTCGTAGGCGGTAACCTCGAGTTCACCGTCGGGACCATCGAAGGTCTTCGTCGAGCGCTTGTGGATACTGGCCTCGCCGCCGGGGAGCACCTCGAAGCGACCGTCGTCGTCGGCCAGCAGTGCACGCGCGAGCATCGCAGCGGAGAATCCGCTGCCGTTCTGGTCGATATAAAACCGGGCAGCGCGATCACCTTCGGCCTGACCGTTTCCGGTCGTGTCCTGCCAGCGCGCGGCGCCGTTGTCGACACGAAAGAACTCATCCACCGAACTGCCGAACGTCGTTGTCCCGGTGATCGTCCAGTCGATCGGGTAGCCGCGATCATCGACGACGATTTCTTCGGCGATGGTCGGGCCGCGACCGTTTTGCTTGTAGTCGAAATCGATCGCGATACGGTTTTCCGCCCGGTCGACGATCAGGTGGCCTATATCGTCCCCGCCGAGGAGCACGCGATAGGTCGTCGTTTCGGCAGCGAGTGGTGCGGCAAACAGGATGAGGGCGAGCCCGGCGATTCCTTTCATTGTTATTGATCCTGACGGTTCGAGAGGAGCTGGAGTATAACTGAATCCCCCGGTTACCTGACCGCCGGAGCAAGCACCCGAGACTGTGCTAATGTCAGTGCCAATCACAACAATAAGGAACTGCCATGATCAAGGTCCTGCACCTGTTTTTCGCCACGACCCTCCTGCTGATCGCCTGCATCGCTCCATCGGCCGCCGTTGCGGACCAGCACAAGTCCATCCTGGTAACGGGCGCCAGCTCCGGCATCGGCAGGAACCTCACGGAGAGGCTGGCGGAGAACGGCTATCACGTCTACGCGGGTGCCCGGAAGGACGAGGATCTTGCGGCACTCAACGCCATCGACAACGTTACGGCCGTGCGGCTCGATGTGACGAAGCAGGACCAGATCGACGCAGCCGTTGCCATGATCCGCAAGCAGGGAACCGGCCTGCACGGGCTGGTAAACAACGCCGGGGTCGGCGGCGGCGGCCCGGTGATGGATACACCGGTCGACCAGCAGACTTTCGTTTACACGATCAACGTTGAAGGTGTCTATCGGATCACCCAGGCATTTGCACCGCTGGTTATCGAATCGAAGGGCCGGATCGTGACGACCGGCTCGATCGCGGGCACGCTCTCGCCGATGACTTACAGTGCCTATAGCGGCAGCAAACACTGGATCGAATCCTTCACCGACTCGCTGGCCGCGGAGATGGAGCCGCACGGCGTCTGGGTCAGCGTGGTCGAACCGGGCAGCTACAAGTCGAAAATCCGGCGCAACACTGCTGCGCGCATGCTCGAGCAGGCACAAGCCGCTGGCGACGAAGTCACCGCAGAGATGAAGGAAAACTACGCAGAGACCGCCAAACGCGAACTGTCCTACAAGGAACCCGACGAAGTGTCAGAGGCGTTCATGCACGCGCTGTTCGACGATGCGCCGTTGCGGCGCTATCTCGTCGTACCGGCCGCCGATCAACAGGCCGCAACAATCGGCAAGAAAATCGACGAACTGGTCGAGCTGAACCAGTGGGGACCCTACAAATACAGCCGCGAGGAGCTGATCGGGATACTCGACAAGGCACTGTCGGGAGAAACCGCTGCAGAGTAAGGCCTGCTGATCGGGAGGAAAAAACGCCGTGCATGCCCATGAAATCGCCGCGATCGCAGGAGTCCTCGCGGCCGGCTTTGTCTGCCAGTTGCTGGCGTGGCGCCTGCGCCTGCCCGCCATCCTGTTCCTGTTGTTGTGCGGCGTTGCCGTCGGGCCCGTACTGGGATGGCTGGATACCGATGCCCTGCTCGGGGACCTGCTGATCCCCGCCGTCTCGGTCGCTGTTGCGATCATTCTGTTCGAGGGCAGCCTGACGCTGAAGTTCTCCGAGCTGGGCGGGCATGGCGGGGTCGTCACCCGCCTGGTGACCATTGGCGTACTCATTACCTGGGTCGTCAGTTCGCTGGCGGCGCACTATATACTGGGTTGGGACGCCGAACTCGCGGCGCTGTTCGGCGCGATTGTCACGGTCAGCGGGCCGACGGTCGTCATGCCGCTGTTGCGCTCGGTGAGGCCAACGCCTGCCGTGTCCCAGGTGCTTCGCTGGGAGGCCATCCTGATCGATCCGCTCGGCGC
>JARRMH010000051.1:0-13342 GCA_037386205.1 Woeseiaceae bacterium
GCCCTGGGCGAGGATGATCTTGGAACGCAGGTGAGTGCTGGATCTGCCCTGGCTGAGCTCGGACGCGCCGCGGTGGGACCCTGTATCGCCGCACTCACCTCCGACGATCCACGGATCCGATGCGGCGCCGCCAAAGTCCTCGGCGACCTCGGGGATTCGGCAGGCGTGGAGCCGTTGCTCGAGCTCGCCGCCAAGCCCGATGTCGGGTCGAGGACGAGCGCACTTGACGCGCTTGTGGCCCTAGGGGATCAACGAGCGGTTCCTGCTCTACTCGAGGCCCTCGAGGACGAGAACGAGCTCGTCCGGCTTCGCGCTACTGTGGGCGCTGGTTCCCTTGCTGGCAGCGCCGCGGTGGTTGCCCTGCGAAAGCGTCTCGCCGATGAATCGGCTCATGTTCGGCGGCAAGCCGTTGAAGCCCTTCGCCAGCTCGCAGACTCCTCCTCGGTGCCGGCCTTGGTCGAGGCGCTGCACGATGAAAGTGCGGACGTCCGAAAAGTCGCCGCGACGGCCCTCGGGGACATCGGCGATGAAGAGGTGATCGAGTTGCTGGAGGAGGCCGAACAGAAGGACGGTTTTCGTGTCCAAAACACAAATGTCGCACAAAAAGCTCGGTCCAAGCTTGAAAGGAGCATCGGAGAGCTCTCACCCAGCGTCCCGGTACCCAAGAATCGGGCGGAAATTGAGCAGCTTCTCGGCCTCGAGGCGAACATGCCACGAACGAAGCTCACTGTGATTCGGTACCTGAGCTGCTGCTGCGCAGCGATCGAAGACGAAGAGCTTCGAGCGGCCGTGGCAAGACGCCTGATGCATGGTTGGCTCGAGGATCGGGAGCCCTTTCTGCTCTACTGACGGGATCTATGTAACGGCCGGGTTTCCAGACCGCCACCAGCCCGTCGATGTTACTGCAAGCACCCCGCCAAGTCGACGTCATGGTCTACGGGGCCACCGGGTTTACCGGCGAACTCGTGGCGCAATACCTGATGCAACGTTACGGCTGCGGTTCGGGCCTCGACTGGGCAATCGCCGGACGCAGCACGGACAGGCTGGAAGCCGTGAAGAGACGGCTGGGCAGCGAGGCCGCCGAGCTGCCGGTAGTCGTCGCGGACAGCAACGATGCAAAAACCCTCGCCTCCCTGGCTGCGAGCACGCGAGTCGTCCTGACGACGGTCGGCCCGTATGCACGCTACGGATCGAAACTGGTGGCGGCCTGTGTGCGTGCCGGCACCGACTATTGTGATCTCGCGGGCGAAGTCCAGTGGATTCGGCGCATGATCGACAAGCATCACGACAATGCGACCGAATCGGGGGCGCGTATCGTACACTGCTGCGGCTTCGATTCGATCCCGATGGACCTCGGCGTGCGTTTCCTGCAGCAGGAGGCGCAGCAACGCCACGGCAGGTATTGCCGGGAAATCGCGCTGTTCGTCAAAGCCACCAAGGGAGCGGCCAGCGGCGGAACGCTCGCGAGCATGATCAACACGATCGAGCAAGTGCGAGCCGATCGCGATATCGCCCGCATGCTTGCCAATCCCTACGCACTGAACCCCGATGGCGAGCGCGACGGGCCGGATGGCCGCGACCAGACGAACGTCGTGCTGGACGGCGACGCGGGATGCTGGACAGCACCGTTCGTCATGGCCGTCATCAACACGCGTGTCGTGCGCCGCAGTCATGCGCTGGCCGGGTACCCGTACGGCCGCGATTTTCGCTATCGAGAAGCCGTGCTGACCGGGTCCGGCACGAGCGGCTGGCTCAAGGGCAAGGGAGTGACCCTGGCCCTCGGCGGACTTGTCGCCGGGTTATCGCTCGAACCGACGCGCAAACTCCTGCAGGCACTTGTGCTGCCGTCCCCCGGCGAAGGCCCGGACAAAGCCGCGCGAGAAGCGGGGTTCTTCAATCTCATGCAGATCGGGAAACTCGACGACGGTACCGTGATGCGAACGCGGATCACCGGCGATCGCGACCCCGGCTACGGCTCGACCAGCAAGATGCTCGCCGAGAGCGCCGTCTGCCTGGCCAGGGACGAGCCCGCTACGGGCGGCGGCGTTCTGACACCGGCATACGCGCTGGGTGACTCCCTGCTGGTGCGCCTTCGCGAGAACGCCGGGCTCACCTTCGACGTGGTCGACTAACCGCTCTCCGCGGCACCCGAGTAGTGCAACGCAGCGTCGTATTTTTCGCCGGCTTCCACCCGGAGCGGGAGGCGGTTGCGCGGTGACGCAACGGGGCAGGTCGAGAAATCGTTGAAGGCACAGGGCGGACTCTTCGCCTTGTTGAAATCCAGTACGAACGTGCCATCGTCCGGCGGCATCTCGGCATACAGGTAGCGGCCCGCGCCGTAGGTTTCATCGCGATTGGTTTCGTCGCCGAAGACGAAAAACAACCGATCGCCACTTTGCTGTGGCTCGAGCTCATATTCGACGCCGTCGATTTCGAAGCGGGCGAGCCCCGGCGCTACCGGGAACTGCTGGAAGCCCTCGATCACCGTATTCACGGTGATCTGGCGGGGCTCGTCATAGCGCTGCAGCGTAGCCTCCACGCGCCATTGCGGATCGATTGCATAGTACGGGATTGGACCGAACGACTCGAGCCATGGGTGCTCGAAATCCCGGACTCGTATGGCCAGTTTCCCGCCTCGCTCGATGACGCTCCAGGCAAGCGAACCGTGCTCGACCATGACGAGCTCGCCCGAGACGTCCGCGGGCATGGCCATGTCACTGACCGGCTGCTCATTCCACCGCACGTCGACGCCCTCCGCGACGCGCAGGCGGACGCCCTCGTCGTCGACCACGAGTTCGGCCACGCGCTCATCCGCGCTGGCGGGCAGAATAATGTCGTTATTTTTCCCGGAGCCTATCGTGTACGTGCCCTCGTCGAGCCAGTACAGGCCGACCTGGGTCAGAAAACCGGTCGGCCTGAGCAGGCTGGCGAGGCGCTCCTCGCGCCACTCCATCACTTCTGCCCGGTATGCGGCCGGGTCGAATTCAGCATCCGCCGGTCCACATGCCGAAGCGAGTACGGCCAGCGCCGGCATGGCGCAGGCAAGTGCAATATTCTTCATTACTTCCCCGTATCAATTCACCCGGCGGGTCTCTATAATCCGCCGCCACCTTTCCCGGCAGCAAGCCCATGTCTGATATCGCCAAACTCCGCAATATCGCGATCATCGCGCACGTCGATCATGGCAAGACGACCCTGGTCGACCAGATGTTGCAACAATCCGGAACGCTGGGTCCGCGCGCTGCCGTGCCCGACCGTATCATGGATTCCAACGATCTCGAACGCGAGCGCGGCATCACCATTCTGGCGAAAAACACCGCGGTCAACTGGCAGGACTATCGCATCAACATCGTCGATACGCCGGGCCACGCCGATTTTGGCGGCGAGGTCGAACGCGTCCTGTCCATGGTCGACAGCGTGCTGTTACTGGTCGATGCGGTCGAGGGTCCCATGCCGCAGACACGCTTCGTCACGCAGAAGGCCTTCGCCCAGGGCCTGATCCCGGTCGTCGTCGTCAACAAGATCGACCGCGACGGAGCGCGCCCGGACTGGGTCATCAACCAGACCTTCGATCTGTTCGACCGGCTCGGTGCCACCGAGGAGCAGCTCGACTTTCCAATCATTTATGCATCCGCCCTCGAGGGATACGCGGGCACCGACGCCAGCGTCCGCAGTGGCGATATGACGCCGCTCTTCGACACGATCATCGAGCATGTGCCGCCGCCCGATGTCGATCCCGATGGCCCGCTGCAGCTGCAGGTGTCCAGCCTGGACTACGACACGTACGTCGGCTTACTGGGCGTGGGCCGTATCCGGCGCGGCACGCTGTCCGCCAATGCCCCGGTCAGCGTCGTCGCCCCCGACGGCAGCAGCCGGAGAGCCCGGGTGCTGGAGCTTTACGGCTTCCATGGCCTCGAGCGCCAGAAAGTGCCGTCGGCTTCGGCCGGCGACATCGTGGTCTTCAGCGGCATCGAGGACCTCGGCATTTCGGACACGCTTTGCCGGCCGGGCCATGAAGAAGCCCTGCCCGGCCTGACGGTCGACGAACCGACGGTCAGCATGACCTTCCAGGTCAACAAGTCCCCGTTCGCAGGCAAGGAAGGCAAATACCTGACAAGCCGGCAGATCGGGGAACGCCTCGACCAGGAACTCAAGCACAATGTCGCGCTGCGCGTGGACGGCACCGACGATCCGGACAAGTTCCGGGTGTCCGGGCGCGGCGAGTTGCACCTCGCCGTCCTCGTGGAGAACATGCGGCGCGAGGGCTTCGAACTGGCCGTGTCGCGCCCCGAGGTCATCATGCACGACGTCGATGGCGTCGAACACGAGCCCTGGGAGCAGCTGACGGTCGACTTCGACGAGGAATACCAGGGCGCCGTCATGACACGGCTCGCCGACCGCAAGGGAGAACTCGTCGACATGCTGCCGGACGGCCGCGGACGCATCCGGCTCGATTACCGTATTCCCACCCGCGGCCTGATCGGTTTTCGCACCGAATACCTGACGGCAACCTCGGGCACGGGCCTGATCTACCACGTGCTTGACGCCTATGCGCCCCGCGTGGCCGGCACGATCGCGCAGCGCAACAACGGGGCCCTGGTTTCCAACGTCCAGGGCAAGGCGCTGGCCTACGCCTTGTTCAACCTGCAGGAACGCGGCCGGCTGTTCATCGGGCACGGCGTGCCGGTCTATGAGGGGATGATCATCGGCATTCACCAGCGCGCCAACGATCTCGTCGTCAACCCGACGAAAGCCAAACAGCTGACCAACATCCGCGCCGCGGGCAGCGACGAGAACCTCGTCCTGACGCCCCCCATCCGGTATTCGCTCGAGCAGTCACTCGAGTTCCTCGATGACGACGAGTTGCTCGAAGTGACGCCGGAGTCGCTCCGGCTGCGTAAGAAACTCCTGACGGAATCCGATCGCAAACGACAGTCGAGGCAAGCCTCTTGAGTGATGCCGCGGCGCTGGCGTTCGCCGACCTGCAGCCCGAGGACATACTCGCTACGCTCGACGACCTCGGCCTGCAGTGTGACGGGCGTTTCCTGGCGCTCAACAGCTACGAGAATCGCGTCTACCAGATCGGCATCGAAGACGGACCGCCCGTGGTCACGAAGTTCTACCGCCCCGGCCGCTGGAGCGATGCCGCCATCCTCGAGGAACACGCGTTTGCCGCCGACCTCGCGGACGCAGACACGCCGGTTGTACCGCCGCTGCAGCACCAGGGCCTGACGCTGCATCATGCCGGGCATCATCGGGTTGCCGTCTACCCCTGTTTCGGGGGACGCGCGCCCGAACTGGACGATTTCGAACTTCAAAAGCAGCTCGGGCGCCTCGTCGCGCGCATCCACCTCGAAGGCGAACTGACCCGATTCCGTCACCGACCCGGGATCGACATCGACAGTTACGGAACTGCCTCGGTCGACTTCCTGCTCGACCATGACTTCATTCCCGTCGAGAATCGCGACGCCTACGAACGCATCGCGGAGCTCGTGCTCGACGGCGTCGAGGCCTGCTACGAGCGCGCCGGCGACACGCGGGAGTTGCGGCTGCACGGCGATTTCCATCCCGGCAACGTTCTCGTCCGGGGCGAACAACTGCATATCGTGGATCTCGACGATTGCCGCCACGGCCCGGCCGTGCAGGACTTGTGGATGTTTCTCTCCGGCGATCGCGCGGAGCAGACGCCCCAGCTCGAGGCATTGCTCGAGGGCTATACGTCGTTCCGGCCCTTCGATGCCCGCGAGCTCAACCTGATCGAGGCGTTACGCAGCCTGCGCATCATGCATTACGCCGCGTGGCTGGCGCGGCGCTGGGAAGATCCTGCGTTCAAGGCCGCATTTCCCTGGTTCGACAGTCGTCGCTACTGGGACGAGCACATCCTGGCCCTGCGCGAGCAGGTCGCCCTGATGCAGGAACCGCCGCTCGCATGGCACGACTTCTGATCCGCTAGCGCGAGGGCAGGTGCTGGCGGCGCAGGCCGATCTCGAAGCGATTGATCCAGCGCGAAAAGGTCTCTCGACTCAGGGCCTCCAGCGGGGCGACCGACGTTGCGGCCCTGCGGCGTATCTGCTCCGGGTCGATGCTCGCGGCCTCTTCCTGCAGCGATGCCTGGTGCGCCGGCACGGCCAGCCAGCGCTCGATCAGCGGCAGATTGGCCTCGAGGTGAAACTGGAAACCGTAAGCATGTTCGCCGAAGCGAAACGCCTGCACCGGGCTGGCGGGTGAACTGGCGAGCAACTCGGCACCCGGCGGCAGGCTGATGCCGTCCTCGTGCCACTGGAACACCTCCTGCCGGGGTGCAAATGTCGACAAGACCGGGTCGTCGCGGCCCGCAGCCGTAACCTCCACGTCATACCAGCCGATATCGCGGACCTCGTTGCGGGCTACCGACCCGCCAAGCGCCTTGGCGAGCAGCTGCGCCCCGAGACAGATACCGAGCACGGACATGCCGCGGGACACTGCCTCGCGAATGATCTCCACTTCGGTGATCAGGTTCGGGTAGGTGTCGATCTGATCGGAGTTCATCGGCCCGCCGAGGACGATCAGCGCTTCGTAGCGATCCAGTGCCGGCCGTTGCCGCGGCTCACGACCGAAATTTACGTAGCGCAGGCGAAACCCGGCTTCCTTGAGAAGCGGATCGAGTGTTCCGAGGGGCTCGTAGGGTACATGCTGGAATACCAGCACTTTCGGTCTGGGCATGCTTTGGGTCCGGTGGTCGGGATTTGCGCTGACCACACAGTATCTCTAAAGTAATCGACGCGTGAAACCGAGTATTTGCGGGAACTCTGTGCGCCGAATAGGCTCTCATAGAGCAGCACTCGACTACCCGCGGGATTACAGGGACTTGACCAGACAGACACGCCTCGCTTCGCTCATCTGCGCCACCGCATTGCTCGGCACGGGCTGCGCGTCGACGATCTCGGTCGACATGCCGACGATACCCGAACCGCGGGTCGAGAAAATCCCGGTGGACGTGGCGGTCCGCATGCCCGCTAATTTCCAGGAGTTTGTCCATACCGAAGACGTCCTCGGCAAGAGCAAGCAGACGATCCATCTCGGCGCATCGAACGCCAATTTTTTCCGTCAGCTGTTTGGCTACATGTTCGATTCGGTGACCATCCTGGGGCCGGAAGACGATGAAAGAGACTTCCAGTTCGACGCACTGATCGAGCCGTCGATCGAGGGTTTCGAGTTTTCGACGCCGAACCAGACGCAGTCGAACGACTATTCCGTCTGGATCCGCTACCGCCTGGATGTCTTCGACCGGGTCGGTACCCGGGCCTCGAGCTGGACGGTCAGCGCTTACGGCAAGAGCCAGAAAGAAGGCCTCACTGGCTCCGACTCGTTGCGCCGTGCGGCCGTCCTCGCCATGCGTGACGCCGCGGCGCTGATCATTATGCAAACGGACAAAGTGTCCAAGATTCGCCAGCTGGCAGACGGCCCCCTCGACCCCGCTGCCGCCGAACCGGAAACGCAATTGGCCGGCGGAACGCAGGGAGCCGACGACGAGGAGCCGGCCAGCGTTATCGGTGTATTTGCTATCGGAGGAATAGACGATGTTGCGCAGTAGCCTCCTGACGACCGTGGCGGTTGTCGCCCTGGGCGGGTGTGTAACGTCCCATGTCGAGGACGCCCGAGAGACCGTGACGGGACTCAAGGAGGGCGAATCCGTCGTCATCATGGCCAAGAGTTACCACGGCGGCAACGAGACCGAGTCGGACTACATCACCTGCGTCGAAAAGGCGCTGCAAGGCGGCTCCAAGGGCATTAACGTCGTACCGCACCAACGGTTCGTGGACGACCTGTTTCCCTGGTTCGAGCCGCGGACCGTGCCTGCCGATACCAAGGGTCTGCCGAACCTGATGAATCGACCGGGCGTCAAGCAGGCCGTGGACCAGCTGGGTGTCCGGTATATCGTATGGCTCGACGGTGACACCGAGCGTGTCGCCGAGGGCGGCAGTCTGTCTTGCGCGGCCGGGCCGGGTGGCGGTGGCTGTTTCGGATTTGCATGGTGGCAAAACGATGCGGACTACGAAGCGACTGTATGGGATCTCGACGACTACGAATCGGCCGGCAGCGTTACCGCCGATGTCAGCGGGACGTCCTTCCTGCCGGCGCTGGTCGTACCGATCCCCCTGATTGCCCGCACGCAGACCAAAGCCTGCAAGGGCCTGGCCAATCAGCTGCGGTCGTTCATCGTTCAGTAAAGCCGGCCCGCCCTCACCAGGGCCTCGCGATAGAACGGCTTGTCCATCAACGTAACCTCGACTGTGCGACCCGATTGCGGTGCATGAACGAAGCGCTTGCCGCCGACGTACATGCCGACGTGGGACATCTTGCCGGCAATGCTGAAGAACAGGAGGTCACCTGCCTGCAACTGCCGCTTGCCGACCGTTTCAGTCGCCGACCACAACTGCCCCGTCGTGCGCGGCACGCTGAGCCCGGCCTGATGGTACGCATAATGGATCAGGCCGCTGCAGTCAAAACCGCGTGGCGTATTTCCTCCGTACCGATAGGGCGTGCCCACCTGCTCGAGCGCGACGGCTACGGCACGGTCGCCAACGGAAGCTGCCTGGCTGGCCGCCGGTCGCATCGGATCCGACGCGCAAGCCGCCATCACCAGCATCACGGTTACAAGGGCGTAATTCTTAAGGCCATGCTGCGCTATCATGCGCGTCACTATACTGGTAAGGAACTGAATCCGGAATGAACTGGCTCTCAGGCTGCGACCGGCCGGCACGCGCCGCCGTCTTGTCACTTGCCCTCGCCTGCATCGCCGCATGCGGTATGTCCGACTCCCAGTCGGCGGACACCGGCGAAGTGCGCGAATACAACGTGCATTACACCTTGCGGCCCGAGCCGTCTGCAGCGGTCGTCGCGGTGGAACTTCAGCTCGAACAGCCAGCCGGCCTGCTGCGGGAACTGTCGTTCCCGGCCGACCCCAACATCTCGGATATCACCGGTGACGGCGTGCTGCAAACCTACGACGGGCGCGTGCGCTGGCAGCCGCCCGCGACAGGCGGACGGCTGGCGTGGCGGGCCACCGTTCATCACGAGCGCGGCGACGGGACCTTTGATGCCCTGCTCACGACCGACTGGGGTATCTTCCGGATGGAGGACATCATCCCGCGCGCGCGTACCCGGACGCTCAGAGGCGCCAGGTCGCGGACGACAATGGCCTTCGACTTGCCCGCGAAGTGGTCGGCCGTGACGGAGTACTCCGCAGTCACCGATCCGATCAGCGTTGACCGGCGCGGCCGGCGCTTCGATGAGCCGACCGGCTGGATGGCTGTCGGCAGACTGGGCGTGCGGCGAGAGGATATCGCAGGCACGCACGTCGCCGTTGTCGGTCCGCTGCATCACGGCGTGCGCCGCATGGACATTCTCGCCCTGCTCAACTGGACGCTGCCGGAACTCAATATCATTCTGCCGGGAGGGCTGCCGCGCCTGACCGTTGTCAGCGCCGCGGAACCAATGTGGCGCGGCGGACTGTCGGCGCCCGCCTCCTTCTACCTGCACGCGGACCGTCCGATGATCAGCGAGAACGCAACCAGTTCCGTGCTGCACGAAGTCATGCACGTCGCACTCGGCATACGTCCGGCGAAGGGCTTCGACTGGATTGTGGAAGGGCTGGCCGAGTATTACAGCATCGAGCTGCTGCGACGCGGCCGGGCGATAACCGAAGAGCGGGCTGTCGCTGCGTTTGCCGAGCAACTCGACTGGAGCAAAGAAGCCGAAACGCTTTGCGGCGATCCATCGCAAGCCGCGACGACCGCGCTCGCCGTGACGATATTCGCGGCACTCGATCATGAACTAAGGAATTTGTCGGGCGACGCTCACGATCTCGACGACCTGTTGCCGGTACTGGCGAACAGGGAAGTGAGCCTCGATTCGCTCTCTCAGGCAGCAACCGAACTGGTGGGCGAAAAACCGGAAACACTTAACAGCGATCATCTGCCCGGCTGCAGTAGCATGAGCTGATGGAAGAACATCATGACCTCGGGCTGATCCTGCGTTCGCGCACACCGCTCGTCGTAATCGAGTCGCAGGACGAGCGACGCGTGCTCGAATTATTGCAATCAATTACGCTCGAACGAGCCCGCGACGCTTACACGCCGCTGTTCCGCTGGACGATCACTGACGGCCTGCAGCGGCTCGACATCGATCTCGAGCCGCAGACCCTGAACTCGGAACCGACCGACGTGTTGAAACACCGTTTCTCGCCGACCCGGTCAACGTCCGCCTGCTCAAGGATATCTGCATCCGGGCCCGCGAGGTGCAGCGGCAGATCGTGCTCATCAGCCACGAAATCAAGCTGCCCGATGAGCTCGAAAGCTACTCCGCCCGGTTCGACATGGCGCTGCCTTCAGAGCAGGAACGAGGCCGAATCGTCAAGCAGGTTGCGAAGGACTACGGCAACGACAACCCGGGAGCGCCGGTCCGGATCGACCCGAAAGCGCATGACCTGCTTATCAGAAACCTCGCGGGACTTACCTGGGCCGACACCGAGCGAATCGCGCGCAAAGCAATCTATGTTGACGGGGCAATCGATCACAGTGATCTGCCCGACGTCATGAAAGCCAAGTACGAACTGTTGAATCGCGGTGGCGCACTGCAGTTCGAGTACGATACTGCGCGCTTCAACGAGGTCGGCGGTCTCGAGCAGCTGAAGACCTGGCTGAGCCATCGTCGGCCCGCCTTTCGCGGCGACGGTAGTGTGGCGCATCTCGATACCCCGAAGGGCATATTGCTGCTCGGCATACAGGGCTGTGGCAAGAGCCTCGCGGCGAAGGCCGTTGCCGGCGTTTTCGGGGTGCCGCTGCTGCGCCTCGACTTTGGCGCGATCTATGACAAGTACCACGGCGAGACGGAGCGCAAGCTGAGGGAGTCGCTGCAAACGGCAGACGTCATGTCACCCTGCGTCCTGTGGATAGATGAAATCGAGAAAGGGATTGCAGGACGCGGCGGCGAGACCGGCACCACGCAGCGCGTGCTCGGTACGTTCCTGAGCGACCCTACCGCCCGAGCTCGTGCGCAAGGGAAGGTTCGACGAAATATTCTTCGTCGACCTGCCGCGCGGGCGGGTGCGCGCATCGATTTTTGCGATTCACCTCAGCAAACGGGACCAGCCCCTCGGGAACTTCGATATCGAGCGGCTGGCCGCCGCGAGCAAAGGCTTTTCCGGGGCCGAAATCGAGCAGGCAATCGTCTCGTCGCTGTACGCGGCTCATGCGAAGCGCGAGGCGCTGGCGACCGGCCACATTCTCGACGAAATTGCCCGCACTCGGCCGCTTTCCGTGGTCATGGCCGAGCGCGTCGCGGCGCTGCGCGACTGGGCCGCGGGCCGCACCGTGCCCTGCGACTGATGGCGATTTAACTTAAAGACACTAATCACGGCCAGCGCGTTGAGGACGCGCTGGCCCATGCTAAACTGTGTTCATGGCTAATGAGAATAAGAAGATCAATGAATTAGTCTCCGACGATGACGATCCAACATCCGAGCTGGATGCGTCGACGTTTCGCCAGGATAATTCAACGCGCCGGCTGCTCGAATCCGACGACGCCACGTTCGATATTCCGCAGCAGGCCGATCGTGACGAGAAGACCGTCCGCAAGCTGCAGTACGACATCGAACAATTGCGGTCGAAATGGACGGGACTCGAGACCGAGCTAAAAGCGCGCGAAGCCATCACCGCCAAGCTCAATACCGAGCTCGACGAGCTACGGCAACGCCTCGCTCGCAAGGACAAGCTCATCAAGTCGCGCGATGGCATCATCAAGGCGCTGAAAGCGGAAATCCGTGAACGCGAGGAGCACCATCGCCACGTCATCGACGAACTGAAGCGACAGGTCGAAGAAGCGCGCCTCGAGGCGAGAAGCATACCTGAACCGCCACCGGAACCCGCCGATCCGGCGCTCGCCGTGACCGGGGGCCATGCGCTTGCCGACAGGCTGGCGCGCACCGAAGCCTACGCGGATCTCTTGCGGCGCAAGCTCCAGGACGTACTGGCGCAGCACGACGATACCGAGAAGGATCGCCGGCGCCTGAGCGCTGCCCTGACCCGGTCGGAGTCGCGGAATCACGACCTCGAGGAACGGGTCTCCGAATTGAACAGTGCGCGCGACGCGCTCGATTCAAAACTCGATTCGGCAAGACGCGAACACGAACACGAGATTCGCATGTTGCGTTTCGAACTCGGTGAGGCTCAGGAGACCGTTTCCCAGACCGAAGAACTAAACTCGCAGCTGGCATCGGACCTGATCGACTCACGCGGGTTCAAGGATGAGCTCGAGCGCATGTTGTGCGACAGCGACGAGCAATCCCGTGCCCGGATCTCCGAGCTGGAGAGCGAACTGGAGAAAACGTCCAGGCGTGCGCAGGACCTCGAGGAAAAACTCGATGCGCGCAGCAACGCGATTAACGTCCTGCTGACCGAGCTCGCCCGCAAGGCGGATCAAATAGAATCAATTGACGGCCTCGGGGAAGCGATCTCGGACCTCGACCTTCGCATGTCCGAGCAATTCGAGGAAGCCAACGACCCGCCGTTGCAGGCGCCGCGCTCGACAGACCGAGTAACCCGCGTGCTGCTCGGCAAGATCGGCGACAAGCTCTTGCGCTTCCCGCTTTTCAAGGACCGTCTCACGATCGGTCGCTCTGCCGACAATGACATCCAGCTGAATGCGCCTTTCATCAGTCGCAAACATGCGGTGGTGACGACCGACGGTGAAACGACCCGGGTCATCGACTGGGGCAGCATGAACGGGGTTTATGTCAACTCCAGTCGCGTGACCGAGCACTTCCTGAAGAACGGCGATATCGTAACGATCGGCAATGCACACTTTCGCTACGATGAACGGCCCATGCGAGACGCATGATATGTGAGCACAATCACGGTCTTTTCTTTACGGTTGGTCTAATATCGAAAGACCTACCAGGGAAAGGGTCGCAGGATGCTCGACACAGCCGCAGGGAAGCCGGCATCGCTAACCGATACCGGGCGTATTGAACGCCGCAGCGAGAGCTTTGCTTTTCGCAAAATCTGGATACCCAAGAGCGTGTACGACGCTTTGCCATGGTTCTACGTCTCGTCGGGTATCGCTGCATTCCTCGCCACGCTATACATCAGTGAGTGGTTCTGGGTATTGCCGCACTACGTTCTGTTCTCGGTTGGCTGCGTCCACCTCGGCGCATTCGTGTTCCGCCGCCGTCGCAGGACCGCCTCCGACGACGCTTGACGTTCGGCGAGAGCTGGGCAACGATATCGGCCTTTTCGCCCCGGGCCGATCTGTTGAGCAACGCGCCATCCCCAGTCCTGTCGATCCTGAAAAAAGAGCTTGC
>JARRMH010000052.1:0-10204 GCA_037386205.1 Woeseiaceae bacterium
CAACGAACAGGAGCGGGTCGTGCGGAACCGCATTCTTGCTGTCCCACATGGCGAATGCCGCGATCGCATCGGCAAATCGACCCGGATCCGGGTCGGGTACCTCGCCGGCTGCGCCGCGACCGAAAAACAGGGCCGCGACGAAAACGATTGGTACCAGCATGCGCATCATTTGCCGCACGGGCGCCCGACCCTAGCTTGGCGGATAGGTGTAACTGGCCGCAATACCAAGCGGCAGACCGATTGCGAAATAGATCAACAGGAAGATCGTCCAGGTCAGCAGGAACCACATCGAGTAGGGCAGCATCATTGCGGTCAGCGTGCCGATGCCCGTGTTCTTCACGTAGCGCTGGCAATAGACGACGACCAGCGGGAAGTAAGGCATCAGCGGCGTGATGATGTTCGTGCTCGAGTCACCGACACGATAGGCGGCCTGCGTGAGGTCCGGTGAGATGCCGAGGGTCATCAGCATCGGCACGAAGATCGGGGCGAGCAGACCCCACTTGCCGCTCGCCGAGCCGACGAAGATGTTGACGAACGCGGTCAGGATGACGATGCCGATGATGGTTACCGAGGCACCCGCGTTTAGTGCCTGGAGAAATTCCGCGCCCTTGAGCGCGAGCAGGACACCGAGGTTCGACTGCCCGAACGCGTAAACGAACTGGGCGATGAAGAACATGATGACCAGGTAATACGCCATGCCGTGCATCGCATGGGTCATGCCCTCGATCATGTCTTTCGAACTCTTCATGGTCCCCGCGACGACCCCGTACACGATACCCGGGACGAGAAAGAGCAGGAAAATCAGTGACACGATCGAGCGCATCATCGGCGCGCTGAATGCGGTCAGGTCGCCGTCGGGTGTCCGCCAGGCCGACCCCTGCGGCAAGGCCGTGGCGAACAGGATAACGATGCCGATAACCATGGCGATCAGCGACCAGCGCAGCCCCTTGCGTTCGTTCGGCTGCAGGTCGTGCATCTCGGGCAGGTCCTCGGCATCCCCGTCGATCTCGGTCTTCGAGATGCGCGGCTCGACGATCCTGTCGGTGATGTACCAACCGAGGCTGACGATCAGGAGAGACGAGGCGGTCGTGAAAAAGTAGTTGTTGAGCGGATTGAGGACGATGTCCGGATCGAGAATCTGCGCCCCTGCCTGGGTCAGGCCCTGCAGCAACGGGTCGAGCGAACTTGGCACGAAGTTGGCCGAAAAGCCGCCCGAGACGCCGGCAAAAGCGGCAGCGATGCCGGCCAATGGATGCCGGCCCGCCGCGTAAAAGATGACGCCGCCGAGCGGGATCACGAGCACGTAGCCGGCGTCGACCGCCGAGTGCGACACGATACCGACGAGAATGACCATTGGCGTCAGCAGCTTGGCCGGAGTCACGTTCAGCAGCGAGCGGATCGCCGAATTGATGAATCCCGTGTGTTCGGCCACGCCGATCCCGAGCATGGCGACCAGCACCACGCCGACCGGGTGGAAGTGCGAGAAGTTCGTCACCATGACCGAGAGGAACTCGGTGATCGCACCCGGTGCGAGCAGGTTGTTGATGATCAGTGTTTCGTCGGTGCGCGGATCGACCACATCGAACGTGACGTAGGAAAGCAGCCAGGACAGCACCCAGACGATGAATAGCAGCGCGATGAAGAGCACCGCCGGGTCCGGCAGCTTGTTGCCGATGCGTTCTACGGTGCCGAGAAAGCCACCGCCGTTCGTTGATTCCAGTTGTTCCGACATGCAAGTCCCCTGTTTACCAGCCGCAGCTGCGACCTTCGTTCTGCTCCTCGAGGTACCCCATCAGCGGCGCGAAGTAGTCGATGATGGCCGTTGCGTCCATCTCGCGCGTGCCGGTCAGGAGCTCGAGCGTATCCTGCCAGGGCTGGCTGGCACCCGCCTCGAGCATCGCGTAAAACTTCTCGCCCGCTTCCTTGCTGTTGTAAATCGAGCAGGCATGAAGCTCGCCTTCGAACCCGGCGGTCTCACACAACGAGCGATGGAACTGGAACTGCAGGATGCGCGCCAGGAAGTAACGCGAGTACGGCACGTTGGCCGGGATGTGGTACTTCGCACCGGGATCGAAGTCCGCCTCGCTGCGCTCGACGGCCGGGGCAATGCCCTGGTATTGCCTGCGCAGGTCCCACCACGCCTGGTTGTAGTTTTCCGGCGTGATCTTCCCGGAGAACACGCCCCAGCGCCATTCATCGATCAGCTTGCCGAACGGCAGGAACGCGATGCTGTCGAGGGCCATCTGCATCTGCCGGTTGATGACGGCGCGCGGGTCGTCCTCGGCCGACTTCACGAGGCCCACCTCGGCGAGGTAGCCGGGCGTCATCGACAGCACCACCGTGTCGCCGATGGCCTCGTGAAAACCGTCGTGCGCACCGCCCTGGAACAGCGGCGGCTCATCCTTGTAGGCGCCCTGGTAGTAGTTGTGACCGAGCTCGTGATAAATCACGCGCAGCTCGTCGTAGGTCTGGTTGATGCACATCTTGATACGCAGGTCGTTGCCGCCGTCGAGCCCCCAGGCGCTCGCATGGCAGACGACGTCGCGATCGCGTGGCTTGGAGAATTGTGAACGCTCCCAGAACGTGTCCGGGAGGCGCGGCATGCCGAGCGAGACGTAGAAGTTCTCGGCCGAGCGGACCATCTCCTGGGGAGAAAAGTCCTTGGTCTTGAGTGTCGCATCGACGTCGATGTCGCCGACGCCCGGATGCGGCTCCATCAGGTCATACAACGGCGCCCACTCCTGGGCCCACATATTGCCCAGCAGGTGGGCCGGGATCGGACCGTCCTGCGGCACTTTGTCTTCACCGTAGATTTCGCCGAGTTTCGCCCGCACGTGACAGTGCAGTTCGTCGTACAGGGGCTTGACCTGCTCCCAGAGTTTTGCGCTCACGGCCTCGAAGTCGGCCGGGCTCATGTCGTAGTTGGAGCGCCACAGTTCACCGACGTCGTCGTAGCCGAGCTCGGCCGCGCCCTCGTTCGCGAGCTCCACGAACCGGGCATAGTCGTCGCGCATCGGCACCGAAATTTCGCGCCAGCCGGTCCAGTAGTCGAGCAGCTCGTCATAGTCGCGCGACTCCTGCATCAGGAGTTCGAGCTCAGAACCGGACAGGCAATCGTTTTCGCTGCGGCAGTATTCGCCGGCTCCGTACAGGCCTTCCATGCGGGTTGTGATTTCGGCCAGTTCCTTGCGCTTGGCCGGGTCGTTCGGCGACGGCGCAGACGTACCGAGTTTCAGCAGTTCGAGAGCGCGGCGCGTGGCAGCGTCGAGTTCATCGTCTTCGTACTGCAACGCCTGCTGCACCATCTCGCTGTGCCACTTGGCATAGCGCTCACTCGCGGCTGCCGCGATGATCGCGGTGTCGTCGGTAATGTAGGTCGAGCGAACCCAGTTTGCCGCGCCCAGCTCGCGTCCGAGCTCCTTAAGCTCCGCGTTCGCCCGGGCGACGAATTCTTCGGCCGTCTCCTGCGGGGCAGTCTCTGCGACCGGCTCAGCCGGTTCCTCGGGCGCCTGACGCGAGCAGGCGGCAAGCGCGCATGCGAGCGTGACGCCCGCGAAAACTTTCACGATATTTCTCATAGCAATTCCCAAAGCTAGTGTATGCCGTGCATCCAGCGACGCAGTATCGGCGAGATAACGATCATGATCACACCGGCCCCCAGACCGAACCACATCAGGAATTCGAACAGTTGGGTGTAGGTGGCAAGAGCAGTTGTTACGTCGGCAGCTTCGCCGGCGGTCGTGTCGATCGCCGCCAGCTTGCCGATGCGGGTGGCGACGGTTTCGGACAGCGCCGTCGCCAGGAACCAGGTGCCCATGCTGACGCCGACGACGTTGCCGATCGACAGCTTCGTAACGGCGGAGAGGCCAACCGGCGACAGGCACAATTCGCCGGTCGTGTGCAGCAGGTAGGCGAGCACCAGCCAGATCATGCTGACCTGGCCGGCCTGGTCCGGGTGCTTTGCGCCGTAGACCAGCGCACCGAAGCCGAGCCCGGCCTGCAGGATTCCAAGGCCGAACTTGACGGGCGTCGACGGTTCGAGGTTTTTCTTGGCCAGCCAGGTCCACAGTGCCGCGAACGGGATCGCGAGCAGCATGATGAAGCCGGCGTTGAGGGACCCGAACTGGGCCGCCGTGAACTCGGTGTCGCCAATGGAGCGGTCGACGACGCGGTCCGCGTACAGGGTCATCGAGCCGGCCGACTGCTCGAACAAGGCCCAGAACACGATGGTCGAAAGGATCAGGATCATCAGCACGACGGTGCGGCCGAACTCGTCCGAGTAATGCGTCAGGAAGCCGTAGATAACGAAGCCCACGATCAGGATGATGGAGAGGTACAGCGCCTGCTCGCCATAGTTGGCGGCAAAAGCCTCCATCCAGCTAGGCGGGTGCAGGTTCGCGACCACCGCGAGGATGCCCGACAGGATCGCGATGGCGGCAATCGTGTAGGCGACCTTGTTGTCCTGGTCCCGCCGCTTGTGAATCATCGAATACAGGATCAGGCTAACAATGGCGACGATCAGGAAGATGTTCTGCGTGAGTAACACGACCGGTTCGTGCTGCACGAGCAGCCACAGCAGATACAGCGCGGGGATGCTGAGGAGGTAGATCGACTTCTCGAGGCTGATCGGCCCGAGAAACGGCTGTTTCAGTTTCTCGGGTTCGGCCGGTTCGGCGTGGCCGTGCAGGTATTTTTGCCCGTACAGGAACGTGATCAGTCCGACGATCATGCCGATACCGGCGGCGCCGAAGCCGTAGCTCCAGCCGTAGGTCTCGCCCAGCCAGCCGCACAGCAACGTCGCGGTGAACGAACCGATGTTGATGCCCATGTAAAAGATCGTGAAGCCCGAGTCACGCCGCGGGTCGTCCTTGCCATAAAGCTTGCCGACGATGGTCGAGATGTTCGGCTTCAGGTAGCCGACACCCATGACGATGAGCGCGAGGGCGAGATAGAAGACCTTGAGCGCCGCCGTGTCCCGCATGGTGACGTCCTGGGCCAATACCGTGCCCGCGGCCAGCACTTCACCGGAGGCAAGCGTGAGGTCGCTGACCAGCGTCGTTCCCGCCGCATAGAAGCGTGCCGCCTCGCCTTCGACGGCCATCAGGATGTGCCCGAGCGACAGCATGATGCCGCCGAAGACAACCGACTTGCGCATGCCCAGGAAGCGGTCGGCGAGCATGCCGCCGATCAGCGGCAGCGCATACACGAGTCCGGCGTAGGCGCCGAGTACGTCCAGCCCCATCTGGTCGGTGAACAGGTGGTACTTGGTGAGGTACAGGAGCAACAGGTACTTCATTCCGTAGAATGAAAAGCGCTCCCACAGCTCGGTCGTGAAACAGACGTACAGGCCTTTGGGGTGGCCCAGGAACTCGTCCTCGTGCGAGTAGTCCTCCGCGGTGGCGGTTGCGGAATCGGTCATTATGTCCCCCGTCAGGCGTGTTCGGCCTTTGTACTTTTATCAGCGGGTCACGAATGGGGCATTAAACACCATTTGATGCCGCTCCTGCTACTTGACAGCGGCCTCTTCGGCGGGTTCCGCGTCTTTTTTCGTGAACAGCTTCGACATCAGGATGCCCATCTCGAAAAGTATGTAAATCGGCACCGCGAGCATCGTCTGGCTGATGATGTCCGGGGGCGTGAGCAGCATGCCGATGACGAACGCGCCGAGGAACACGTAAGGGCGCGCCTTGCAAAGTTTCTCGGTCGTCGTCAGGCCCGTCCAGACGAGCAGGACCGTGGCGATCGGCGTTTCGAAAGCGAGCCCGAATACGAGCACGACCAGCATGACGAAGCTGACGTACTCGGACATGTCGGGCTGGTAATTGACCGAGTCGGGCGTAAACGTCGACACGAAGCCGAACACCAGGGGGAAGACGATGAAATAGGCGAATGCCATGCCCATGAAGAACAGGACAATACTGGTAGCCAGCATCGGGAACGCGAAGCGCTTTTCCTTGCGATAGAGGCCAGGCGCGACGAAGGCCCAGATCTGGTAGAGGATGACGGGCATGGCGATGAACAGCGCCAGGTAGAATGTCAGGCCGATCGTTGCGGTCAACGGCGACACGGGGCTGAGCGCGATCAGTTCACCATTGGGAACGACACTCACGAGGGGTTCCGCAACGTAATTGAAAATCTGCTTGGAGAACGGCAGCAGCGCCAGGAAGACCAGGAACACCGCGCCGAACATCTTGAACAGCCGGCTGCGCAGCTCGATCAGGTGCGACAGCAGGGTACCTTCGGCGAGATCTTCCTGTGGTTCCTCGGCCATGCGTCAGGTCTTCTCGCCGTCTCCGTTCGCCGGCGGCTTGGCGACCCCTGTTTCTTCTTCGACATGCATCGGCGAGTAAGTGTCGTCCTCACGCGGCGTCATCATTTGCCGGGGATCGAACTTGTCCATCTCTTTCTTCGGGTCGAACCCGAAGTTCTTTTCAGCGTCGAGCTCCTCTTCAAGCTGGCGTTGCATCGAGCGCGTGAGTTGCCGTGCCTTGCCCACCCAGGAACCGAGCTGTCGCGCCACGCGCGGCAACCGCTCCGGCCCCAGTATCAGGAGCCCGATGATGCACAACAGTATGAATTCGGAACCGCCTACTCCGGACATGGCCTGCTCCGGTGCGTTAAGCGTCTTTTTTCTTGCTGGGCTCTTCCACGGGCGTGTCGTCGAAGTTGGCGTCCTTCTTCGACTCGTCGCCAATCTGCTCGGCGGACTCTTCTGCCTCGTTCATCGCCGAACGGAATCCCTTTACCGCGCCCCCGAGGTCCGACCCCAGGTTGCGGAGTTTCTTGGTGCCGAAAATGGCGAGCACGATGATCAGGATGATCAACAACTGCCACGGACCAATATTGGCAAACATCTTGTTACTCCCGGGGCAATACCCCTAAATCCAAGCCGCGAATTATGTTCATGATACTCCTGCCCGCGCAATAAAACTGTGAACAGTTCCGGGGACAGTGACCCTGTCTCCCGGGAGATTGGGTCACTGTCCCCGAAATTCGGTGTCCCCGGAGCTCCCCAGCCAGAACGTGACCGGACCGTCGTTGGTCAGGCTGACCTGCATGTGCGCTCCGAACCGGCCTGTTTCGACTGTCTCGAGGCCTTCGCGGCATTTCGCCACGAGACGGTCGAAGTACTCCGATGCCTTGTCCGGCGGTGCGCCCTTCGTAAAACTCGCGCGCGTGCCCTTTCTCGTGTCCGCCGTAAGCGTGAACTGCGGCACCAGCAGCAGGCCGCCGGCGATATCGCGAACACTCCGGTTCATGCGGCCCTCGTCGTCCGGGAACACCCGGTAGCCGAGGAGACGCTCCGCCAGGCGTTCGACGTCTGCGCCCGTATCGTCCCGGTGTACCGCTACGAGGACCAGGAGCCCACGGCCAATGCGGCCGATAATCTCACTGTCTACTTGGACTTCGGCCTGGCTCACGCGTTGCAATAATCCGATCATTACTGGCAGGAATTCCTCAGGTTTTGGCGGGGCCGGGGCGCACTTTGTCGATGCAACGACGAGAATAACAAGCCAACTCGCGGCCCGACACGTGGGAAACTCGTATGACCGGCCGGTGGGAGAAAGCAGCACGATTTCTTCGGCCAGGAACTCCAGGGACGGGGGATCAGGCAGTGTTCTGCCGGCCGGACCATGGAAGGTCCGGCCCAGCGATCTCGCCGGGGCCATTTTTGCCAATAGTGGAATATATGATCCTATTCTTGGCATCAAATAATATCAATGTGGGAATATTATTATTAGTTAATTTCCCACTTTTGTGCCTATCCGGTTCGTGCTAACCACTCGTTTGCGCACTACACTAGGCTCGATTCCCACAACCCGGACACACACATGAGACGACGAGAATTCGTGGGCGGGCTTGCCGCCACTGCCGGACTGGCTGCCTGTGCGCAGCAGAGCGACGATTGCGGCGACGCGAACGCGGTCAGCCAGGAGACGTTCGAATGGTCCTGCGTAACGTCATGGCCGCCGAAATTTCCGGGCCTCGGGATGGCGCCGGAAAACCTCGCGACCCGGATCGACAGGGCGACCAACGGCCGGCTGAAGATCAAGATTTATGGGGGCGGCGAGCTGGTCCCGCCGTTCGAGGTGTTCGATGCCGTGTCGCGTGGCACGGTCGAAATGGGTCATGGTGCGGGTTATTACCACAAGGGCAAGGTCGATGCCGCGGTCTTCTTCACGGCGATCCCGTTCGGCATGACCAACAATGAACTCAACGGCTGGTTGTACTACGGCGGCGGTCTCGAGCTGTACCAGGAACTTTATGCCGGGTTCGACCTGGTGCCGTTTCCGACCGGCAATACCGGCGTGCAGATGGGCGGCTGGTTTAACAAGGAGATCAATTCGATCGACGACCTGAAGGGCCTCAAGATGCGCATCCCGGGCCTCGGCGGCGAGGTCCTGCGGCGGGCCGGGGGAACGCCGGTGACCCTGCCGGGCGCGGAGATCTTTACGGCGTTGCAGACCGGCGCTATCGACGCGACCGAGTGGGTCGGGCCTTACAACGACGTATCGTTCGGCCTGCACAAGGCGGCACGGTACTACTACTACCCGGGGTGGCACGAGCCGGGCCCGGGCCTCGAAACCATCATCCACAAGGCAGCATGGGATTCGCTGCCGCCCGACCTCAAGGAAATCATTCGCACGACCTGCCAGGCGATCACGACCGACATGGCGGCCGACTACACCCACGGCAACGCCATGTCACTCGCGCAATTGCAGCAGGATCCGAACGTCGAGATTCGCCGTTTCCCGGACGACGTGCTGCGCCTTCTCAAATCGCATGCCCAGGCCGTCGTCAATGAAATGATGGAACAGGACGCCGCGGCGGCCAGGATCGGGGAGGCGTATTTCGACTACCTCGACAAGGTAGCCGCCAATACCAGGCTATCGGAGCAGGCCTACTTCGCAACGCGCGACTATTGAGTTTGCCTGCAGCGAATGGTGATCATGCGTTCGAAGACGGCCTCCCGGGTCGTCTCCGAATAGCGGTGGTCATCGATCGCACCCTCGACGGTATGCATGCGGTCGAGCCTGCCCGCGGTGTCGAGAGACGACGCAACGCTGCGATCGACCTCGTCGAATCCGCGTTCGCCACAGATCCGGTTCGCAGAGCGATAGCAGCCGTCCCAGGTATCGTCACATCGGACCGTGTGCACGACCGAACCGTCGCCGAGCGACGACGTCGAGACGCCCGCGTCCGTTACGCAAGCGGCTGGCAGCAACAGGCAGGCGAAGAACAGCTTTCTCATGAGCCGTAGATTCTCCCGGGAAGCCACGTGACGAGTCCGGGAAACGCCGCGAGGATGAGCAGGGCTAACACCTGGATCGCGACGAACGGGATCGCCCCCCGGTAGATGTTCGCGGTCGTAACCGTCGGCGGTGCCACGCCGCGCAGGTAGAACAGCGCGAAGCCGAAGGGCGGTGTTAGAAACGAGGTCTGCAGGTTGAGCGCGATCATAATACCGAGCCATACGGGATCGAGTCCCATCCCGAGCAAGACCGGCCCCACGATCGGCACCACGACGAACGTGATCTCGATGAAGTCGAGAACGAAGCCGAGCAGAAACATCACAACCATGACGACGACGACGGCCCCGACAACACCACCCGGAAGGGATTGGAGGATCGCGCGAACGCCGTCGTCGCCGCCATAGCCGCGGAAGACGAGCGAAAAAATCGACGCGCCGATCAGGATCAGGAAGACCATGCTGCTGATCCGAAGCGTCGAGCGCATGATGTCGCGCAGCCGGTCGAGATCGAGTTCGCGCCGCAACAACGCCAGCACGAGTGCGCCCATCCCGCCGACACCCGCGGCCTCGGTCGGCGTCGCGAGGCCCGCCAGGATGGAACCGAGTACGGCGAGGATCAGGATCAGTGGCGGAGCGAGCGCCCTGATCACTCGAAGGATCGAAACACCCTCGTCGTTATCGCTCGAGTGCGCCGGCATCGAGGCCGGGCGAAACCACGCGACCGCGAGGATGTAAAGGATATACAGCAGGACAAGCAACAGGCCGGGGACAAGCGCACCCGCGAAAAGATCGCCGACCGAGACCGTCTTTGGCGAGTAGACTCCCATCTCGAGTTGCGCCTGCTGGTAGGCAGTCGTCATGACGTCACCGAGCATGACGAGAATGATCGACGGCGGGATGATCTGTCCGAGCGTACCGGACGCGCAAATCGTGCCACTGGCGATCGCCGGC
>JARRMH010000053.1:0-10195 GCA_037386205.1 Woeseiaceae bacterium
TCCGGCTCAACCGCCGGGGCTTCATCGAGACCGACGAAGACCTGGCCACGTCGATTCCGGGCGTTTATGCCGGTGGCGATATCGTCACGGGCGGCGCGACAGTGATTCTCGCCATGGGCGCGGGCCGCCGCGCGGCCCACTCCATCAAACGGTACCTGGCCATCGAATGACAAGTTTTTTCGGCCGATGCCGCATGCGGCTCACCTTCGCGGTGGTCGGCCTGTTGACGGTTCTGACGACCGTCCTGAGCTGCGAGCGCCCGATTCATAGCGCGATTACACACCGAGTCCTCCAAGGAACTCCGAGATGAGCAAGAAACCATTGGAATTCGTCAAACGAGACGACCTGTCGCCCGTCTGTCCGCATTGCGAAAAGGCCCTGGCCGAAGTGCACACCCGGTCAAAAGGCGCGCCCTTCATCCAGGGGAGCAACATCGTGTTTTTCTGCCCCCATTGCCGCAAGGTCCTGGGGTTCGGGCAGGGCCGGATGATCTAGCGGTCCCGCTTCGCCGGTGACCTGACCGGCCGTTCCGCGGAAACCGGGAGCTTCGGTGCACCCGGTGTCGAACACCGTCCGAAGCGGCCATTGCCGCCCGCCGGGAACGCATGCGCGGACGGGCCGCGCCGTCCGTCACGCCGACCGCGGCGACCCGGCGAGCATCACGGCCCCTGCCGCGGGTCTTCAGTCAAGGGCTCGCTTCGCCTGCTTGATGAGATCGAGCGGAAAAACGATCGTCGAACTCTTGTCTCCGGCAATCTCGGTCAGCGTCTGCAGGTACCGCAACTGGATGGCGTTGGGTTCCCTGGCCAGCAGCTCGGCGGCTTCGACCAACTCCTTTGCCGCCTGTTTCTCGCCGGTGGCGTGGATCACCTTGGCGCGCCGCTGGCGCTCGGCCTCGGCCTGCGCGGCGATCGCGCGGATCATGCTTTCGTCCAGGTCGACGTGCTTGATCTCGACGTTCGAGATCTTGATGCCCCAGGCGTCGGTCTGGCGGTCGAGGATGGCCTGGATGTCGTGGTTGAGCGAGTCCCGATCGGCCAGCATTTCGTCCAGTTCGTGCTGGCCGAGCACGGAGCGCAGCGTGGTCTGGGCGAGCTGGCTGACGGCGTCGAGATACCGCTCGACCTGGATGATCGCCTTTTCCGGGTCGATGACGCGGAAGTAGACGACCGCGTTGACTTTCACCGAAACGTTGTCCCGCGAAATGACGTCCTGCGTCGGCACGTCCATCACGACCACCCGCAAGTCGACGCGAACCATCTGCTGGATCACCGGGATGACGATGATCAGTCCCGGACCCTTGACCTTCCAGAACCGCCCGAGCAGGAAGATCACGCCGCGCTCGTACTCACGCAGGATCTTGATGGCGTTGATGACGATGCCAAGCAGCGCCAGGGCGAGAATCGCGATTACGTAGTCGAACATCAACATTTGTCTTCTCCCGAATCGTCTAACGGTCGCACCAGGAGGTGCAACCCCTTCAAGCCGATGACCTCCACCGACTGGCCCTCGCGCACCGGTTGCTCGCTCTCGGCCGTCCAGCGTTCACTGTGAACGAACACTTCACCCGTCGCCGGGAAGCTTTCCATCGCCGTGCCCCGCTCACCAAGCAGCTGTTCACGCCCGGAAACCACCGGCCGCTCCCGGGCCCTGACGGCAAACCAGAGAATCGCCATCAGGCCCAGCGAAGCGGAAATCGCAATCGCACCGATCAGGGGCCGCGACACGACGAAACCCGGGGCGTCGGTGTCGATCAGAATAATCGACCCGATGACCATGGCGATGATGCCGCCGATTCCGAGCGCGCCGAAACTCGGCACCATGACCTCGGCGATCATCAGCACGACCCCGAGCAGGATCAGGCCCAGGCCCGCATAATTCACCGGCAGCATCTGCAGTGCATAGAGCGCCAGCAGCAGGCAGATCGCGCCGACCACGCCCGGAAGGAAAGCGCCCGGATTGTAGCCTTCGAGCACCAGCCCGTAGATGCCGACCAGCAACAAGAGGTAGGCGATGGTGGGGCTGGTGATGACCGACAGCAACTCGATACGCCAGTCCGGCGCCAGGCGCTCGACGGTGAGCCCGCGCGTCTGCACGGTGACCTCGGCGCCGCCGAGATTCACGACCCGGCCGTCAGCCTTTTCCAGTAAATCGTCGACATCGCTCGCGATGATGTCGATGACACCGATTTCCAGCGCCTTCTCGCTCGTGATGCTGACCGCTTCCCGAACCGCGCGCTCGGCCCAGTCGGCATTGCGGCCACGCAGATCGGCCAGGCTGCGGATCCAGGCGACGGAGTCGTTGACCGCCTTGCGACTCATCGTATCGGACGTATCGGTGGCCGGCGGCGCCGCTTCATCCCCGGCGGCGTCTTCGTCCGTGTCGGGCGCTGCGTCACCCGGCCGTTTTCCGGGAAGCCGGTCGCGCGGCGAACCGCCCGTCATGCCGATCGCGACCGGGGTCGCGGCGCCCATGTTGGTCGCCGGGCTCATCGCCGCGATGTGGCTGGCGTACAGAATGTAGGTCCCGGCGCTGGCTGCTCGAGCGCCGACCGGCGACACGAAGGTCGCGACCGGCACCGCGGAACCGAGAATCGCCTTGACGATATCGCGCGTGGACGCGTCCAGACCACCCGGCGTATCCAGCCGGATGACGACCAGCGCGGTCGCGGTTCCGGAGGCGCGCTCGATGGCTTGCGTGATGAACTCCGCGGTCGCCGGGCCGATCGGTCCGTCGACGTCGAGGACGACCGCCCGCTTGCTCGAGGATCCATCGGCGGGCTCCGCGGACTGCAGACCGGCCCCCGGGCGGGCCCAGGCCAGGCAGACCGCGATACAGGCCAGGATCAACCCGAATTTCCTGACGAATGATCCGTCCATGCCGCTTCCTCGTCATTTTCCAAGGAGTTACTCGTATTTTCCGCGTCATCGTGACGATTTGCCATGACCTCGATGCGCCCCCGGTGCATGAGCCGGCACCGGATTCAAACGCCGCGTAGCTGAGCCGCTACTTGTCGCCTTTAGTCAAAAAGACCACACCAACTGACGAAGGACCGGGTCGGAGCGGGGCCGGGTCTGGTCGCCCCGACGTTATTCAATACGTCACAGGCAATACCGGGGGGCGGCCCCGGCGCGCACACCGCTGCGCAGACACCTTAACCGAGTCCTTACGAGTCGACGTGCCGGGTCGGACCGCCCAGGGTCGTGGTCCGCGCAATCATGCCTTTGACCAATTCGAGGATCAGCCAGACGAACACCATGGGCAGGACGATGGTCTGGAGCACGAACAATACGATCAGGTTGACGATGTTTTCGCTGGCGTTCGAAACACTGTCGCGCAACCGGTCGAGCCGGCCCTCGACGTCCATGGCGTTCAATGTGTTGCGCATCGTGTCGCTGAGCCGGTCCATGAACGACGCGTCCGGAGCGAGCGGAGCCGTCTCTTCGTTGAATTCCTCGATTTCCTCGGCCGTCGCTTCGAGCGCGGCGGTCGCGGATCGCTGTTCCGGCTCCAGGAACTCATTGGCGATGATATTGGTGCCGATGATCAGCGCCGGCACGACGAAACGCAGGAGCAATGCGAGCACCAGCATCCGGGTTGCCAGCATGATCCAGTGATTCGTGACCGGGCGCGGCCACCACAGCACGACCAGCGCGAACAGACCCGCCACGGCAAGTGCGGCGGTGATGCCCCACCAGCTCGTAATTCCCAGGAGTACGTTCTGGGCGCCGAGCGACGTGGCCGCGACGAGCATGACGCTGGAAAACTGTTCGATCAGATCGTTGATCGGATCGAGGAGCTCGCCGACGCCGAGATTCACGCCGACGCCCCCGGGTTCCAGCGCGAGTTCCGTGCCCTGGGCCAGCGAAATGACGCCGTTCAAGGTACGCGCGACGGCGAACGTGACCAAGGCCCGCGTAAATGCGTCCTCCGCGTAGACTTCCGCGGTCTCGTCGACGACGCCGGTCCACGCAATCGCGACGGATATCAGCACGACGATCGACCACAGTATTCGTCTTCGAAGCATTCCTCACCCGGTGCCGTCAGCGCTCGGGTTATGCTAGCACGCAGCCCCGGTCACCGGCATCGGTCCCGGCGGGCTGGAACGGGGCCGGACCGCCCCGACCCCGTATGATGACCGCCTCCAGGCCTGGATCATCGTTCGGGTCAGCGTCTACACTCACAAACGGCCCGCACGCGCCACGCGGGGAATTCGGTAACGCGGACAGCATGAACCATGGCAACTTCGAATAAACGGCGTAAACGGCATGTGGTCGGGGTCATCCTGATCATCGCCGGTATCGTCTCCCTGATGTACGTGCCATGGAGCCATTTATGGGCATGGTTGGCGCCACTGCCCGACACGGTTCAGGAACAGGTCGACGACGCCGTCGATCATGGGCTGGACGGAATCATCGTCTATGTCGACCGGGCCGGAGCGGACCCCGCCTTTTACGCCGCCGGCTGGAAAAACCGGGAACAGCGGATACCGGCGGATCCGCGGGCACTGTTCAAAATCGCGAGCATCAACAAACTGTACATCGCGGTTGCCGCCGCCAAGCTGGCCAGCGAGCGGAACGTGTCGCTGGACGACACCCTCGCCGATCACTTTCCGGAGCTCGTGGGCCGGATTGAACATGCCGACGAGATCACCCTGAGAATGATGCTTCAGCACCGAAGCGGCATTCCCAACTTCATCGACAATCCGGATTACCCGTGGCATGACTTGCCGAAAAACAGCAGGGAAGCGCTTGAATTTGCACTGGATCTGCCCGCCGACTTCGAACCGGGTGAAGCCTACGGATACTCGAACACGAACTACCTGTTGCTTGCCGAAGCACTGGATAACGTCCTGGAGCAGGGCCTTGACCAATACATCGAGGAGAAAATCCTGATTCCGCTGGGCCTTGAAAACACGTTCGGCTCGCTGCAGGAAGTGGATATCGACGACGTCATGAGCGGCTATTTCGTGGGCTGGGAGCCTGATCTGAAAACCAGCAACCACGGCTCGATGATCGCCACGGCAGAAGACGTGGGCATCTTCCTGAGGGCATTGAACGACGGCTCGTTGCTGACCCGGGAGGAAGAGGCGATCTATTCGACCGTTTATGTCTACGGCCATACGGGTTCGGTGCCGGGCTACTCGAGCATCGCCCGTTATCATGCGGACATCGACACCGTGGTGGTCCAGTTCGTCAACACATCCGGCGGCACGTCATGGTCGATGACGGAGATCGTCTACAACCGGATTCTCAGGATTCTGCGCAGGCACTAGCGCCGCAGGCCCGGACGGCCGCTGACGAACCCGCGGCGACCGCCCGAAGCGCGGGGTCGAGCCAACCCAGGATGCCCCACTCCGCCGCGATTCGTGTATCTTTGCAGCCATGCACACGAGCGGCCTTCTACTTCTGGGTGGGATCATCGTCGCGGGTTTCCTGTGTCAGTGGATCTCCTGGCGACTGCGTCTGCCGTCGATTCTGCTGCTGCTGTTGACGGGGTTTCTGGCCGGTCCGGTATTCGGCTGGCTCGACCCCGACGCCCTGTTCGGTGATCTGCTCGAGCCCATCGTGGCCCTGGCCGTCGCGGTGATCCTGTACGAGGGCAGCGTCACGCTGCGATTCTCCGAGATCCGCGGCCACGGCGCCGTGGTCCGGAACCTGATCACGATCGGGGTGGTCATCACCGGGGTCACGGCGACCCTGGCCGCGTATTATTTCCTGGGTTGGGACATTTACCTGGCCACGCTGTTCGGCGCCATTGTGACCGTCAGCGGCCCGACCGTCATCGTGCCGCTGCTGCGAACGGTCCGGCCGAACAAGGCCCTGTCGAGCATCCTGCGCTGGGAAGGCATCCTGGTCGATCCCCTCGGCGCCATTCTCGCGGTGCTGGTGTTCGACTTCATCGTCGTCATGCAGAGCGCGACCACCCAGGTACAGCTTTACGTCGAGCTCGGCCGCATTCTGCTTATCGGCATCGTTCTCGGCGTCACGTTCGGCCATGCCTTCGGCGTGGCCCTGCGGCGCCATTGGCTGCCTGATTTCATGCGCAATTACGGCGCGCTGGCCGTCGTGATCCTGGTCTTCAGCCTGGCCGAGGCCGCGGCGCCGGAATCCGGTTTGCTGGCGGTAACGATCATGGGCATCTGGCAGGCGAACATGCGCGACCTCGACCTGCAGGACATCCTGCATTTCAAGGAGAGCCTGACCCTGCTTCTGGTCGCCGCGCTGTTCATCGTCCTGGCGGCCCGCGTCGACGCGGCGGGCCTGATGGCATTGAGCGGGGGCGCCGTTTTCGTGCTCATCACGCTCCAGTTCGTGGCCACGCCGCTGCGGGCGATTGCGAGCACCATCGGCAGCGACCTGAACTGGCGCGAACGCCTGTTCCTGGGCTGGATTTTTCCACGGGGCATTGTCGCCGCCGCCGTATCCGCCCTCTTCGCCCTGCGCCTGGAAAGTTTCGATTTTCCCAATTCCGAGAGCCTCGTCCCGCTGGTGTTCGTGGTCATTGCCGGCACCGTGGTGATTCAGAGCCTGACGGGCAAGTTCCTCGCCCGTTGGCTGAACGTCGCTGACCCCGAACCCGAGGGCGTACTGATCGTCGGCGCCAACCCGGTGGCGCTGACCTACGCCAAGGCCCTGCAGAAGGCCGGTCGCCGCGTGCTCGTCGCGTCGATGGACTGGGACGGCACCCGGGAGGCCCGCATGGCGGGATTGCGCGTTTTTTACGGCAGCCCCGTCTCGTCGTACGCGGAACGTCATCTCGACCTGGTCGGCCTGGGGCACCTGCTGGCGCTCTCCCACCGGCCGGGCCTGAACGAAATCGCCTGCGTGACGTTCCGGCACGAGTTCGGCAGGGAGTCGGTGTTCATCCTGCAACAGGCCGATGAAGTCAGCAGCGAGAAGCACCGCATCACCGGGGCCGCCATCGGACGCACGCTGTACGACGGTGAACGGTCGATCGACGGCCTGCAAAGGATTCTCGAACAGAACTTCACGACGCGCGAAACGGACATCACGGAGAACTTCACCTACACGCAATTCCGCGAAATGTATCCCGACGCCGTGACGCTGTTCGCCATCGACCCCAGCGACCGGATCCACTTCCCGGTCGGCCAGGACATCAAGATCACCGCGGGCTTTCGCCTGACCTCGCTGATGCCCGAGAAACCCCCGGTCTGAGCGCGGCCCGCTTTACTGGCGCGATGGCATAGACGCGGTCCTGCGACCGCTGTTGACGGTGGCGCAAGTGACCGGTTCGTGCCAGCGGGCAACCTCCTGACGAACCGTTGCCGGCTGGCCGGGCGCGGTTGTGAGAGGCGGCACGTCGCCGGAAGGCTTGCCCATCGGCATCCAGATCATTGGTCGGCCCTGGAGAGAAGACGTCGTGTTGGCGGTTGCGCAGTTGCTCGAGCGTGAACTCGGAGGCTTTCAGGCTCCTGTTATCCAGTCGGATGGCCGTTTCGCGTCGTCAGCGGAGATCAGCCGGATCGTTTGACCCGGTTCGGCTTTGAAGCACCTAAAAGAACGCCCCGGGACGTGAATCGAGGGCGTTTTGTTCTCGGTTCGGCCGAAAGCAGAAGTCGCCATGTCAGCGGCCTGCCAGAACAGGTCGCGGTCCTTAGCGCACCCGCGGCCCTCGCAAGCACGGATTCAGTGTGTCATTTCGGCGGAAGCGACCTCAGGTAGGCCACGATGGCGTCCAGGTCGCTGTCCGAGATGTGCCTGTAGTAGGCAAAGCCCATGGGCGGAAGCATGGGTGCTCCGCCAGGCCGCACGCCGGTCGTGATGATCCTCTTGATGTCGTCGTCCGTGCGCGTGCGCAGTCCGGTGGGCGTGATGTTGGCGGACACGCTGATGCCCCAGGGCCCGGGCAACTGGTTGCCGCCCGCCCCCAGCCGGTTGGCGTAGTCAGGACCGGAGTCTGTCCACGGCGTGTGGCATTCGATGCAGTGACCGACCGGCCCTGCCAGATACGCGCCGTAGGCCAACGTGTCATCGCGGGGCACGTCCGCGACATGTTCCACCGGCGGGCCGTAGCTCTCAGGGATCGGAATCTCGAACACCGAGCGCGGCACCTCGTGATGCACCGGTGGCACCTGGCGCAAGTAGGCGACGATGGCCCGGACATCGGTGTCGGAAATTCCCCGGTACATGCCGAACGGCATGAAGGGGCCGAGCATTCTGCCGTCCGGCCGCCTGCCCTCCCGTATGGCCGTGATGATCTGCTCGTCCGTCCACGAGCCGATACCCGTTTCCTTGTCCGGAGTGATGTTCGGCGTGTTGATGTGCATTCCCGGCAGGTCGAAGAAGTCCGGTGAACCCGCCAACTCCATGCCCGGAACGGGTCCGTCGGGCCCGAGGGTGGTGTGGCAATTGCCGCACGCCGCGATGCTCTGCACCAGGTAGGTGCCACGTTCCAGCGGCGTTTCCGCAGACGCCCCTGACGCCCACAGCAGAGCACAACCCAGAACAACCCAAATTGACGAAGCTTCAGCGTGGCGTAACCGCATGGCACAACCTTCCGGACAAGAGATACCTAAGCATAGTCCAGCATCAGAAAAACGCGTTCAATCTGCGTCCGTTGCGCGTAGGCCGCGCCCGGCACCCAACCGCTGAAACGAACTCTATCTCCGCAATTTGGACTCTGAGATTTCTCGTGGGTCGACAGCTGCCGGCGCACCCGAAAAGCGGCCTGGCTCCGTTTTCGGGTGCTGTAAGGAAATCGGCTGGAGAAGGCCGCACGGCCCACCTCATGGTGATTTCGAGACCCGCAAGTTCCGTACTGAATACCATTCTTTGTGCCGTGTCCGATACGCTATGCTTTGCGATTGACATCTGAGGGGCACGCCTGATGAATTTCGAAAAACTCAACAATTGGCTCCAGGTTTCGGCAAACATCGGCATTGTTCTCGGGCTGGTGCTCGTTGGCTTTCAACTCAAGCAAAATTCGGAATTGGCCCGGATTCAGCTGCTCTACGAGGAAAGCAACCGAGCAATCGAACTCGAGACCGAAGTTGTCGGTGAACGAGCTGCTGAAGTCTGGGCCAAATCCATCCAGGCCCCCGAAGATTTGACACTGGCCGAAATTCGCATCATGGAAGCCCTGTTATGGAGTTTCCTGGAACAACTACGGGGAACGTACCGCCTCGCGGAACTGGGGCTGTTGAGCAACGAGGACTGGCGCAGGCGTGCAGAGAGCGAAGTGACGTTTTACTTCGGCGACCCGTATTCCAGGGCATGGTGGAAAAATTTCAGTGCCGCAAGTAACGGCCTTCCCGAGGAATTGCACCAGGTTGTCGACGACATTGTCGCGGGAGACGACCCGACGGTTGAAGCGTACATCACGCGCCCGCAACGGACGCTCGTGCAGGAAACCAAAGCGCTCAGTGAATTTGCCACGGATTACGCTGAGGCATGGAGCAGTCAAGACCCTGGAAAACTAGCCTCTTTCTATTCAGAGAACGGAGTTTTGCAGGTTAATGACGCGGAACCATCGGTGGGACGTGACGCGATCACGCAAACAGTCAAGAGCTTCATGTCCGCTTTTCCCGATATGGTCGTAAGGTTGGTCGAACTTCGTCGGGACGCCGGTCAAGTCCAGTTTCACTGGCATTGGACTGGCACGAATACCGGGCCGGGAGGGACCGGAAACTCAGTCGATTTGTACGGCTATGAGCAGTGGTCGATGGATGACGATGGTCTGATTCTTAAGTCAATTGGCCACTACGATGAGGCAGCGTATCAACGGCAGATGAACGCCCGCGGTGAAGACTGATTTCCGGAATGGGTTGCGGATTCAACCGTTAGCGGAGATCAGCCGGATCGTTTGACCGGGTTTGGCTTTGAAGCGCATAACGGACCTCCCGAGGACGAGAATTGCAGGGGAGTCTGGTTCTCCATTCGGCCAAAGCCGGAATACCGCGCGAAACCGGGTGAGATTCAGCCTGGGGCGCGATGCGAGTGCGGCGAGTCGCGCCATGAAATCGAACGGCTCCGGCACCACGTGCGTCGACCCATCCTGAAACGCCCGCACAGTGTTTTCGGCCACAGATCGCCGGCCGGGGTCACCATTGGATGCTTATTCTTCCGTTTCGGCGCCCAGGAAGCCGTTCACGTCCAGCCAGTGGATGAAGGCGTCGAACCAGATATTGCTGGTTCGGTCCGGATTGCCGAGGCCGAAACCATGGCCGCCATTT
>JARRMH010000054.1:0-15484 GCA_037386205.1 Woeseiaceae bacterium
GGTCGAGGTGCGGACACCCGAGTCCCGCGGCATTGATCGTCGCGACCGCGGCGCAAAGCTGTTGTCCTATCTTGGCCACATCGGCGGGACCCGCGAGTCTTTCCTGTGCGGCGACTGCAGCGAGTGTCTGGCCTGCGATGCTTTCCATCCAGATGCCAACGAGGCCGTCGTGATGCTCCGCGCCCAGGACCTGCACGATGTTCGGATGACGTGTGCGCATCAGCGCACGGCCGTCGGCCAGCAATCGCCGTTGTTCTTCCTCGTCGCGGGTATCGAACAGCCGCAAGGCGACATCCCGTTCGAGGATCGTGTGCCGGGCACGGTAGACAGTGGATGCTGACTCCGCAGCGATTTGCTCCAGGATCCGCAACGGACCCCAGGCTCGCGGCAAGTCGGCTATTGGTTGGTTATCTGAACGGTTCTCGGTCAAGTTGCGCCTCGCGGCTTGTTTTACCGTTCAGTGTAGGTTACCCGGTTGCCCCGACCAAGCCTGAGTTGCAAACAGGCCATGCACAACCCTCCCGGCGACCGCGTTTCATCAACCTGCGCCCTTCCTGCGATAGAAGGAGTACGGTGGTGATTTCGCGCATGTGCCTCTCCGCTCCTGTTACCTGCCGTTCGACCTGAAGCCCGAGTCGTCGTTCCCGGTGCGCGCGGCGATTGACGCACCGTTCATGCCGCGCCAGTGAGAACGTCGGTCCGACGAGAAATGATATGCTGCGTGCCGAATGAATAGACGCAGAAAAGTGGTCTGGACTGTTGTTGCCATCGTCGCCGCTGCCATTGCGCTGACCGGATTCGCCGACGACGCCTCAGACGGGTATGCCGAAGAAGCATTCAAGCGTGCGCTCGTCACGTTTGCGGTTGCCCGCACGCTGAATGGAGTCATTTCCGTCGCGCAGGGCACCGAGGTGGCGGTCGAGCCTGGCGGCGTGGGGGTCAACTTCACGGTCGGTCAGATTCTCGACCCGATCAACGATCTTATCGAGCAGTTTTCGTCGGTCATGCTCGTTGCGGCGAGTTCGCTCGGGCTGCAGCAGATCCTGCTGACGATGACGGGGTGGTGGGGCACGACTGCCCTGTTCGTGCTGGCCGCCGGCTTTCTCGCGGCGGCGAACTGGTGGCCGGGCGGTGTGGGCAAGGCGACCGAATCCCTGGCCCTCAGGGTATTCCTGCTCACGGCGTTTTTGCGGTTTGCGCTGCCCGTGCTCGTTATCGGCACGCACATCGTCTTTGCCGCGTTTCTCGAACGGGAACACGATGAGGCCACGGCGGTTCTCGAGGCGACGAGTTCAAAAATCGAGCAACTCAACAAGGAAGAAACGCCGGCCGGGCCGGGCGTACGGGACGGGTCTGTCATGGAGCGGCTCGGCGATATGTTCGACAGTTCGATGCAGCAACTCGATGTCTCGGGCCGCATCGACCGGCTCAGGACGAGTGCCTCGAGTGCCAGCGAACAGATCGTCAACCTGATCGTCATCTTCGTGCTGCAGACGATCATTCTGCCGGTCGTTTTCCTGTGGCTGCTTGTCGAGGGTCTGAAACGTCTCGCGGGCCGGGCGCTCGGCTCAGAGCGCTGACAACCACTCGGGGTAGGACATCGAGTTCTCGCTGCGCAGCAGCAGCCCCGGTTCGGCGCTCGCAACGTGCGACACGGTCGTATCGAGATTGCGGAGCAGACTCTCCGGTCGGCCAAACGATTCGAAGGAAAAGGTCCACCAGTCTTCTGCGGCGGACCAGTCCGCATCCGGGGGCGCACCATCCGCGGGCGGTAGCGGCAGCGCCCTGATGGCGGTCTTTTCGACCTGGCAGCCGGCCGTCAGCCCGGGAGCGTCGGATTCCACCTCTTCGGGAATGCCGGTGTCGAGGGAAAACAGCCTCACCTTGCGGCGCTTGCGCACGAGTATCCAGCTTTCGTCCTTGCGTACGTTTTGCGCTAAATCGGAGAAATCGTCGATGGGACGGGACCAGCGGACCCACGTGTTGCGATATCCATCGACGTTGTCGGCGAACACGATGAACTCGTTGCCCGACGTTTGTTCCTTGATTTCGAAATTGCCGTCGCGCAGCTTGATCCCTGTCGTCCGGCATCCGGGCAGCAACAGGTAGCGGTCGGTGCGTTCAGCCTGATCGCGCGCGAGTTTGACAGAATTCATCCAACGTTCGGCGCTGCCGGCCGCAGTGCCTCGATAGAACCAGCGAACTTCGCCGCTGCAGTACACGCCTCATACCCCGGTCTGGACTGAAGAGCATTCTACTACGCCACGAGCAGGATGATGGCCAGCGAGGCGACGGCAAGCACCGTGGCCGTGTTCCTCGTGCGGTAGTAGTCGCCGGTGATTACTCCGGCTTTGAGGAGCGAGCGGTCGATTGCAAGCACCACGAGCAGCGCGACCAGTTGTGCAAGCAGTGCGGCGGCGGTGGTCCCGAGCGCGTACGCGAGCCATACCGCGACGAACACGACGTTACTGATGATCAGCAGGTTGGCGCCGGACTGCTGTTGCCCATAGATACGCGTCGCCCAGTGAATACCGGTCAGAAAGCTGACGATCGCCAGGCCGTAACTGGCCGCGACGGCATCGAGTGGCCCGAGAGGGTCGACCGCATCAAAGCCGAAGAGCGGCAGGAGCGCGCAGGCGACAAACGGCGTCGCGCCTGCCATGGCGAGAACGGGGTAGATGCGCGAATCATTCATGATCAGTACTCGATGGGGTCTCCGTCCCACGCGTAAAAGCCACCGGTGTCCGTGCTCGTAAGCTGGTCGAGAACCTGCAGCAGTCGCTCTGCCGCATACTCCGGCGAGAAGAGCTTGTCCGGCGGCACGTTTCGCTGGAACGGTTTCGACAAAGCGGTATTCGTCGTTCCGGGATGCAGGGTAACGACGAGCCCTTCAGGATGGGTTCTGGCGTGTTCGATCGACAATGTCTTCATGTACATGTTCAGGGCCGCTTTCGAGGCGCGATAGGAAGCCCAGCCTCCCAGACGATTGTCGGCAATGCTGCCAACGCGCGCGGAGATGGCCGCGAACGCCGTTTTCGCATCCTGCCGCATCAGGGGCAGGAAGTGCTTCGCGATCAACGTCGGCGCAAACGTATTGATGCGGAACACTTTGGACATCATGGGGCCGTCAAGATCACGCATGCGTTTCTCCGGCTGAATCTCGTCCCCATCGTGCAATACGCCCGTGGCAACCACCACGAGGTCGAGAGGTCCGTGCTCGGCGCATCGAATTGCCATGGCCTCGACCGATTTTTCGTCCGTGACGTCGGTAACAACGGGACGAATGCGGGACGAGGAAACGGCGAGCGGAGATCGCGAGAGCGCCCATATCCGCCCGGCGCGAGCGTCGCTGGCAAGCCACTTGACGAGGGCATTGCCGATCCCTCCGTTGGCCCCGGCGATGACGATATTGGCACCTTCTTGTAACGAGGAAATAGGCGACATAGCGGGCGCAAACTAGCAAGCTGCTGGTTGCCAGTGGTTGCCGCACTGTTTTTGTTTGTATCATTTGGTATCCGCCGGGCGTCTCACGATGACCCTCCGGGCCACTACTGACCAGAGCCGGAGTCGCCATGAGTTTCATGAAAGCAACAGAACCGAAATGCACGAATGCCGAGGGCTCGGTCGAACTGGTCGTGGAGCCCAGGGCAAAGGACCTCGGGGGGCTCACGGTTCGCCGCGTCCTGCCGTCACGCGACCGCCGGATGGTCGGCCCGTTCATCTTCTTCGATCACATGGGGCCGGCCGAGTTTCCACCGGGCGAAGGGATCGACGTCCGGTCGCACCCGCACATCGGGCTTGCCACGGTGACCTATCTGTTCGAGGGGGAAATCGTGCATCGCGACAGTCTTGGCTACACACAACCGATCCGTCCCGGTGCCGTTAACCTGATGACGGCTGGTCGCGGCATCGTGCATTCGGAGCGCGCGGGCGATGACCTCGAGACAAGGTCGAAGCTCCACGGCATCCAGTCGTGGATGGCGCTGCCCGATGACGAGGAAGAGTGCGCGCCGGATTTCGTGCACTATCCGGCAGGCGATCTGCCCGCCTTCGATGTGGACGGAGTGCAGCTTATCGTCATCATTGGCGCCGCGTTCGGCCAGTCGTCTCCGGTTAGTGTCAAGTCGCCGATGCTGTACCTCGAGTTGCGCATGCCCGCCGGATCGACCCTTGCGTTGCCGCCCGACTACGAGGAGCAGGCTGCCTATGTCGTCGCCGGGCAGGTTCGTATCGACAGTCATACGCTCGACGCCGGCCTGCTGGCGGTGGCACGGCCAAATGCCCGACCGACGCTCGAGGCTGTTACCGAAAGTCAGGTCATGATTGTCGGCGGGGCCCCTGTCGGCGCACGTCATGTCTGGTGGAATTTCGTGTCCAGTTCGAAAGCGCGTATCGAACAGGCGAAAGAGGACTGGCGCGCAGGCCGCTACGACCGGATTCCCGGGGAAACGGGGTTCATCCCGTTGCCATAGGATTCAGAGCGGGTGTGCCGCTGCCGCTATCAGCCTGTCAGCGCGTCGTTGCTCAGCGGTTCAAACGGTTCTTTCGAGAACACGGCATCGAGACTGACGCCGAAGTAGCCCGCCAGACGAAAAGCCAGGTCGAGGCTCAGGTTGTACTGGCGGCGTTCGATATAACCTATCGTTTGCGGGTGAACGCCGACGGCTTCGGCGAGTTCCTTGCGCGAAACCGAGCGCTCCGTGCGCAGCAGCTTCAGCCGGTTGTGGAAAGCGACCTCCTTATTCGCCGTCATCGTTGTCCTCCAACCGCCATGCCGCAATCAGGCGCGGCGCCAGGGCGCCGACAAAAAACGCGACCGCTGCGACAGAAAACATGGCGATGCGATCGAGGTCGACAGCCGCCACTATGGTCACCACGAGGACCAGGAAAACCAGCGTAAATCCGTAGGCCGACTTGTAGGCCTCATTACGAATCGCGAGCTGATGTTCGTCGAGGCGCGCGTCAGCGAGCTCGAAGATGCCGCGCAGCGAGAAGTTCAGAAGCTGCATGCACGCCCAGAACGGCACACAGGCGAGAACCCAGAATGCAATGCGGTCGGTGCCGGTGTTGATGGCAGCGCCAAGAAGAAAGACGCTGGCGATCGAGGCGATGACGATCATGCGGCGCCGGTTGCGGCGCTGCAGCTTGTCGGCGAACCTGCTGTTGACCTGGCGAACCATGCGGTCCTGGAATTGCTGACTCATCGCTTCGCTCCCATACTACAAAACATAGTAAATATCCTACAAATCATCGGGTTCCTTTGTCAACGAGAAACAGATTAATCATTGCTAATTTAGTAAATAGTAATATAATGGCTTGCTTGAATGGTCACCTGTACCTGGAGTTGAACGATGCACAACAAGATGTCTCTCGAAAAAGCCGTTGAGGCTTTCGCCGGATTGATGGTACTGCTCTCGGTTGCACTGACGTATTTCGTGCATCCGGGATTTGTCTGGCTCACGGTCTTCGTGGGTGCCAATCTTTTTCAGCAGGCTTTTACCGGTTTTTGCCCGGCCGCGATGATCATGCGCCGGGTTTTCGGGCTGCGGCCGGCCGCGGAGGGCGCCGCCTGACCGCCACGATTCGAATGGTCATGAAATGGTCCTGAGAAAGTAAAGACTGTATCGGGGTTACCTCCCAGACTTCACGGTCAGGAGGTAACCCGCATGAGCTACATAGAGACCGTTTCACCTGAGGACGCCGCGAGCGACGTCCGGGCCATGTACGAGCGCCAGCAACGTCACTGGGGCTACGTACCCAACTACGCTAAATCCTTCAGTCACCGTCCCGAGGTGATGGCCCGTTGGGGCCGTCTGCTGGCAGAGATCCGCCGGCCACTAGACGACCGGACTTTTGAACTCGTCACGTTCGCCGCAGCCGTCGAACTTCGCCACACGAGCTGCTCGCTGGCGCACGGTACCGCTCTCAGGCCCTTTTTCAGCGACGACGAGATCCGGGCAATTGCCGCGAACGAGGACCTCACGTTCCTCAGTGATGCAGAGCGGGAGATGGTGCGTTTCTCGCGCCAGGTTGCACGAGACGCGGCGGCGATTACCGTGCTCGACGTGCAGCGACTGCGAGATTGCGGGCTCGACGATGCGGCCGTCTTCGACGTCGCTGCAACGGCGGCCGGCCGGGCCTTCTTTACCAAGGTTCTCGATGCCGTCGGCTCGATGCCGGATGCCTCACTTGGCCGTATCGACCCCGATCTGCGCACCGCGCTGACCGTGGGCCACCCCGTTTCGACGCACCCTGCACCGGTCATTGACGGGCTAAGTGACTGATATATATCGAAAACAAATCGGTCACGAAAAAGTCAGCCAACGGTCAAGCCAAAACACCACCCGATGCGCACTATGCGCTCCGTACCGCGGCAATCCCGCCGCTTTTCTGGAAGGAGAGAGACCAATGAGTGAAGCACAGACAGTCAACAACGGCGTTAATGTAGAAGCCCTGCTGGGAGCCCGCGAGGCACTTACCGAGGCACCGGCTGCGGCCCAGTTCGTATGGCGCGCCGAGAGCGAATGGCAAAACGGTGCGCACACGCGCTCGACGATCAATCAGTTTTTCGGTCTCGGCGAAATGCAGGATCGTGGCCAGCAGTTCACGGTCGACACCGATCATCCCGAAGTGTTCGCTGCCGCAGACCAGGCTCCGACACCGGTGGAGATGGTCCTGGTCGGGCTCGCCGGTTGCCTCACGGGTGGCATTGCATCTGTAGCGCAGCATCGCGGCATCCAGCTGCATTCCGTCAAAGCGACCCTCGAAGCGCCGATGGACCTGGCCGGCATCCTGGGCATCGACCCGGACGTTCGCAACGGATTCAAGTCGCTGACCGTCAGCTACGAGATCCACGCCGACGCAACCGAAGATGAGATTGCTGCACTCGTGGCACAGTCGCAGAAGCGTTCCGCGGTTTTCGACATTATCACCAACCCGACCAACGTCGACGTACAGGTCAACAAGTGATCGCTGGTTTGCAAAAACTGATCCGGCCGGTTGGCACCACTGACGTCGTCGTCATTGGTGCCGGCCACGCCGGCCTCGCCGCCAGCTACTCGCTGAGCGCGCGCGGTATCGATCACGTCGTGCTCGAGCGCGGCGAAATCGGCAACTCCTGGCGCAACGAGCGCTGGGACTCGCTGAAACTGCTGACGCCCAACTGGCAGACCCGGTTGCCGGGATTCGAATACGCCGGGGAGGACCCCGACGGCTTCATGAGCATGCCCGAAGTCGTCGAGTTCATCGAGGAGTATGCGAAGTTCGCCGGCGCGCCGGTACGCAAGCACACTGCCGTGCAGTCCGTGCAACGGAACTTTTTCGGATACCGCATCGTGACCAACCGCGGCACATGGAATGCGAAAGCCATCGTGATTGCCACCGGCGCGTGCAATATAGCGAACCGGCCGCGTGCCGCGGACGACGTGCCCCAGGGCATTGCGTCGCTGACTCCGCACCAGTATCGCAATCCGCAGCAACTTGCGGCTGGTGGCGTCCTGGTCGTGGGCGCTTCGGCAACCGGCTTGCAACTGGCCGACGAGATCCGCACGGCAGGATTCGAGGTGACCCTCGCGGCAGGCGAACACGTACGCATGCCGCGGCAGTATCGCGGCCGGGATATCCAGTACTGGCTCGACCGGAGCGGGATCCTGGACGAAACCTGGCAGGACATCGACGACCTGACCCGAGCGCGTCACCTGCCATCTCCGCAACTCGTCGGCTCGCATGCGATGCCGATACTCGACCTGAATCGCCTGACCGATAGAGGCGTCAACCTGACCGGGCGCCTGATGGGTATCAGGGACGGCGTCGCCCAGTTTTCCGGCTCGCTGCGAAACGTCTGTGCGCTGGCGGACCTGAAGATGAACCGTCTGCTCGACGCTATCGACAACTGGATCGAACAGCATTCGATCGACTGCGAAGCGCCGGAGCGTTTCGATGCCACGCGCGTCCCTGACGATCCGTCGCTATTGATAAACCTGGACCGGGTCGGCATCCGTACGATCATCTGGGCGACCGGTTTCAGGCCCGATTACAGTTGGCTCGATGTCCCGGTCTTCGATGACAAGGGGCGCCTTCGGCACAATGGCGGTGTCGTCGACGCGCCGGGCCTGTATGTCCTTGGTCTGCCGATGCTGCGCCGCCGCAAATCGAGCTACATTCATGGTATCGAGGACGATGTTCGTGATATTACTGAACATCTGGCACTTTACCTGCGCGAAAGCTCGACGGATGGGGAGACTGAAGGGTTACCTGACGGACCCGCTGCTGAAGGACATGTATGGCATGATCCGCGGCGCCGGCCCGATACGTCCGATATCGCTGGACCTCACGAGCAAATGTAACCTGCGTTGCGCGGGCTGTTACTACTATGCGGAAGGCATGGACAGGGTCGACGCCCGGCAGGACGACCGCGCGTTCGATAAGTTGATCGAGCGCGAGCTTGCTCGTGGCACCAACTTTGTTACCGTCGTAGGGGGCGAGCCGGCCCTGGTTCCGGGACGGCTAAGGAAACTCTATCGACACATCAGGATCAACTTCGCCACCAACGGCCTGATCCGGATTCCTCACGAGGGCCTCGAGGAGATGCCGCTCGGCATCGCGCTCTGGGGCAACCGTGAAACGGACTCCGAGCTCAGGGACCGGGGGCGACGCGATCTCTTCTCGGTCGCGCTGGAAAATTATCGTGGCGACCCCCGTGCTTTCTGGTATTACACCGTGGCGCCGGGGTGCGCCGATGAGATCGAGGGTGTCGTTACCGAGTGCATAGAGAACGGTAATCGAGTCCTGTTCAACTACTACAGTGACGTTGCCAATCTTGGTGGAAAACTCGACTATCGCCGCGGTTTTGCCGAAGTCCATGCCGAGGTCGAGCGGATGATCTCGGCCTTTCCGGGCATGATCTACACTACCTGCTACCTGAACGACGTCATCACCAGCGGCTCGCTGCTGGGTGAAAGCTGGGGCTACGACGTATGCACGAACCTGACCTTCGATAACGAGGTCAATCACGAGCGCCAGGGAAACGGCAATCCGTTCAACCCCCACTTTCGCGCGATCAACGCCGACTTTACGACCACGCGTCGTTGCTGCACCGGTATCGGTCGCGACTGCGGCTCCTGTTTCGACACCTGGGAGCACTTTTCCTGGATCATGATCAACATGCGCAGGCACATGGGCTCGCGGCGGGCTTTTCGGGACTGGTTAACGACCATGTTCGCGTTCTACGTCGTCAATCGCCTCGTCGACGCAGATACCGGGCACGCGTTGCTGCAACGGGCACAGGCGTACCGCCCCTCGGGCGGTGACTGGCGAGCCACGGGTTGATTCGCGTCGCCAACCGGGCTTTCTGGATCCTCCTCGCCACGTTGATCGTGTCGAGCTATGGGGCGTCGCTCGTGCAGACCTCGTTCGGCCAGGTCGACGTTCAGTCCGTCAAATTTCCGATGCAGAACGGCCAATGGCTCGTCGGCGACCTGTTTCGCCCGATATCGGCAACCAGCGAGAACCCGGCGCCGCTCGTCATCGTCGTGCCCGGATTTCAGCGTTCCAAGGAGGCATTGTCCAATATCGCGATCGAGCTCGCGCGCCGGGACATCGTGGCCATCTCGATCGACCCCTATGCGCAAGGCGGCTCGAGTGCCTCGATGAGTCGCCGCGCTGCGACCACAGAGGGCTACGGGATGTTTGCCGTGGTGGAGTACGCCGCCGATACGCCCAACCTGAACTACATTGACAAGTCGCGCATCGGGGCGACAGGCCACTCGGCCGGGGGCAATGCGGCTATTCGCGGGGCCAGCTATTTCGGACGGGAAGCGCAGCGGACCGGTCGGCCAAGCAAGCTGCACTCGGTGTTCGTGTCGGGTTACGTGCTGACGCTCACGGAAGACGTGCTGAACGATGTCCGCTCGAACGTCGGCATGAGTTACGCATTCTACGATGAGGGCGCGTACCGTAACGAACTCGGCAATGCTGACATGCGCGCTGCGCCGGAAGCTTTGCGCCTCGTCAACATCGGCAGGGACCGGAGCCTCCCGCCAGTCGAGGAGGTGGAACTCGGCAAATACTACGGTGACGTCGCGGCGCGCAAGCTTCTCGGTCTCATCTCACTGATCGTGTCGCTCGTCATGCTGGTGCCGCTGGCCAGAGTCCTGTTACAGATTCCGTACTTCGGGTCGCTCGTTCACCCGGTGCCGCCGCCACTGCCGGCATCGAACGGCCGGGGACGTATATTGTTCTGGACGCTGTTCGCTACGGGTGCGCTGATCGCGTGCGTTTCCTATATCCCGATGGCGGAACTGTCTGAGGTACTGTTCGTCAAGGCATCGACCAGGGTCCAGACCTGGTTCTTCCCGCAGCGCATGAACAATGCCGTCATGATGTGGGCCGTGTTGAACGGCCTCGCAGGCTACCTGATGTTCTGGCTGGCGTATCGGTTTCACGGTCGGCAGCACGGGGTAGTTCCCGCGATGTGGGGAACGCAAGTCACGCGAAACGAACTGGTCAGGACGGTCTTCCTCGGGCTGCTCCTGTATGCAGCGTATTACGTGCTGCTTTTCGCCATGTACTTTTTCTTTCATGTCGACTACCGATTCCTGTTTATGGGAGTGCGCATCTTCCGCGCAGAGGAGTTGTGGTTGCTACTCATGTATGCGCCTTTCTTTTTTGTCTTTTTTCTGTCGAACTCGCTGCGGGTCAACGGCAGTCTGCGAGTGGCGGGGCAACCCGAATGGCGAAGCATGCTGATCGCCGGGCTGGGCAATTCGCTCGGGCTATTACTTATCGTCGTCGTCCAGTACGTGACGTTCTGGACGACGGGCACCGTTTACTGGACCGATGGCTGGCTGTACATAAATCTGCTGTTTGCCGTAGTGCCGATGATGTTCGTGTTGCCCTATTTCAATCGTTACTTCTTCCACCTGACCGGGCGCATTTACCTCGGTCCGATAGTGACCTGCCTCGTTTTCATCATGATTCTTCTGACCAACACCGTGGTTTACATACCGCTGTAGCCGCGCGGGGCGAAGTTATGTAAATGTCGCTTTTCGGCGACGGTTGCAGGCAGATGCACCGGTGCTAGATTGGTGTTTCCCCAACAGATAAAACAACCTGAGTCAGGGGGAAATATCATGGATACAAGGAACGTTTCTGCGTCTGCGCGCCTCGTCGCCGCGGCACTATTCGTATCGTTGTTCGTCATCGCTTGCGGTAGCTCCGGCGGTTCGGGTACCGATGCCCGGGACCAGCCAACGACCGGCACGGTGGGCCTGTTACTGACCGACGCCGCGACGGACCTGTACAGTGAAATCAATTTCGTCGTTCGCGAAGCCGTCCTGATCGGCGGCGACGAATCGCAGGAAATCCTGTTTAACGGGTCCGAGCCGATCGACCTTCTCGATCTCGAGAACTTCAGTGAGCCGGTCATCTTCGGCGAAGTGCAGGCTGGCAATTATGTGAAATTGCGCCTCATGCTCGACGATCTCGAGCTGGTTCCGCACGAGGGCGAACCGATTTATCCACCGATGCTGGCGAACGGCAAGGTCGATCTGTTGGCACCCGAGGGTTTCGACGTATTGCCGGGCAGAACGCTGCTGATTACTGTTGACGTCGATGCCGACAAATCGCTCAAAATCCACACCGCCGGCAACAGCGGCCGCGTCCAGTTTCGACCGGTCGTAAAGGCCGAGTTCTCGACTGGCGATATCGATCCGCGTTTCGACAAGCTCGTTCGTCTCGAGGGTGCTGCCAGCGGCGATCCTGACCTGACCGACGGCACCTTCGTTCTTTGCGATATTGATTCGCCTGACTACTGCGTCGATGTAGCAACCGACAGTATGACCAGCATCTTCGACGATGAGGGCGTCGGTACCGACCTCGGTACGCTGATGGACGGAGACATGGCCGTGGTCATCGGTGAGTACGGTACCGATCCCATTGTGCTTAATGCCATTCTCCTTGAGATCGGTGGCAATGCGACCCTGGTCGACGGCGAAGTTGTCAGCGAGCCGGCGGGAGGGGAGTTTCTGCTGCTCGACGGTGACGGCGACGATTTTGTCGTGGAGTTGCAGCCTGGCTTCGAATCGCAGCCGGGTACGCTCTATTACGATAAGGATGGCCCGATCGACTCGAGTGCGATCATGCTCGGCGACGAGGTCGAGGTCGAGGGCGTTCTGCCGGCCGTTGAGGAAGGCGAGCCGGACCTGCTGCGTGCCGCCCTGGTATTCCTCGAAGCCGAGGATGACGCTCAACTAAGTGGCACGATCGCCGAGCCGATCGACGATGTCACCACGGCCTTCGTCCTTGCGACCGATACAGGTGACGTCAACGTATGCGTGCTGAACGACGCGTTCATCCTGCTCGTCGACGAGACCAGCTCCGAAGTTACGATGGCGACGTTTGCCGACCTCGAAGCGGGTCAGGTGGTGGACGTCTTCGGCATGCCGGCGGCGGACGACAGCTGTTTCGAAGCCAACGAAATCCTCGTCGAAGTGCCACCCGCAGAATAGTGTCTGGATCCTGATTCTCGGCCCCGGGGTCCTTTCTTTTCTTCTGGTGCATGGCGAGTGCCCTCGATCGATGATGAGGCGTTCGCCCTCGCTGTCGGTAGAGAATTCCTCGGCGGCCTCGTGTCGACTGGGCGCTCCTGACCAGCGGTAGCCGAGGACCGACGAACGGCGCGCCCCCGACGAGCGGTCGCTGTGGCCCGACCGATAGCCTTAACTTTCTGGTGTTTCCGTACGAGCATTACAGACGAGCCAACATGAACTGGACAGGGCCATGTCAAACGAAAAAGGTTTCATCGCCGAATCGCTCCCGGATGTCACGGTAAACGCAAGTGGTGTCGATGCAGCATTCCCGGGGGTCAGGCAGCAGGCAGCGATGGTAGCATTGGAAGTCGACACGAATGATGATCCGGGCGGCGATCCGTACAACCACACCGGCTCGTTTTGCGTACCCGAGTTCAGCGACGACTAGGCATTCCCGCAAGCGCGCGGACCTCGCCGACCTGAAACATTTTCGGCAGTAGCAGGTCAAACGCTCACTCAGCAGACGAAAAAAATGCGCAGACTCGCCGGTTGCCGGCTCCTCTGCGTGCCAATCAATAACGTCAACATGAGGGCGATCAACATGAGCGAAATGCGCGCAATCACGATGCAGGACGGCAAGATCAATCTTGAAGACAGGCAAATGCCCCAGCCCGGGCCCGGGCAGGTGCTGGTGAAAAGCCTGGCATGCGGTATCTGCGGCTCCGACCTGCATCTCACTCGTCACACCAGCGATGTATTCGACGTCTACAAGAAGCTCGGCTTGATGGACGCCAGCATTGAAGGCACGCCGGGGATCATGCTTGGACATGAGTATGCTGCTGAAGTCGTCAGTTATGGACCGGAAACCGAGGGGAGATTCAAACCCGGCACCCGGGTGACAGGCGTTCCGTTGCTGATGAGCGCCGGAGGGGCCGGCGTGGGCGTGACTCCCGGGTTGTACGGGGCCTATTCCGAGTATTTTATTGCCGACGAAGCCCTGCTGATTCCCATTCCCGATCATGTGTCGTCGAACGCCGCGGCGACCAGCGAACCGCTGGCGGTTGGGTTGCACGCAGTCAACCGATCCGACATCGGTGTCAACGACGTTGCCCTGGTCGCCGGGTGTGGGGCGATCGGCCTCGCCGTGATCAATGCGCTCAAGATCCGTGGTGTAAAGCACATCGTGGCGTCCGATCCCCAGACCGGCAAACACGAAGTTGCGAAGGCGTTCGGTGCCACCAACCTGGTGGATCCGACGCAGCAGGATGAAGTCGAGGCGGCGGCTGAACTCGCCGGTGAAAATAACGTCGTGATCTTCGAGTGTGTGGGTGTCTACAAGCTGATCAACAGCTTTATCGAGCGTGCGCCGGAGAAAGCCAGCTTGATTATCACAGGCGTGCACACGACGCCCTTCGAGGTCAATTTTGCCATTCCCATGGTCAAAGAAATGGATATCCGATTTTCCTACTACTACACACCGGAAGAATTTGCCGAATGTCTGCAATACATTGCTGACGGCAAGGTGAATTGGGAAGCCATGTGTACCGGAAAAGTGGGCATAGACGGCGTGTCCGGGGCCTTCGATACACTGTTAAAGCCCAACGATCATATCAAAGTGATTATCGAGCCCTGGCGGAACGGGAAGCTGACAGCCTTTAGCGAGGAGGACGCTTCCTGAAATACGGCGCCGTTGCCGGCAATGTCTGCAATTTTACCGGTCAGGCGAACCAGCGACTCCAGAAATGCAGGCGGCTGTGGCTGACACGCAGCGCGGCGCGCAACACGTCATCGTCGAGGTAATCGCGATGCGGTACGCGAAATGCCGCACCGGTCCGGTCCAGGTGGCGGGCGTGGCGGCGGATCGCGAGGTCGGCCATGAAGTAGCCATGGTTCTCGAGGATCTTCGCTTCCGCATCGGTGAATGAATCCATGTCGGTGCGTATCTCACCGATGTGCGATTCCTGCAGGTCCTCGGGGTAGCCGTACCAGTCCTGCTCGAGTTCGCGAACCTCGCGTGCGAATTCATCAGAGCAGTCCTCGCAGAAATTGCTTTTGCGACTCGCGAGCCGCCAGAATGCGCCCGTCGGCTTGTCGGTGAGGCGCTTGTCACGCATGTAGCAATCGTCCTTCTCCGCCAGTGAGCACGGCGACGGGCCCTGCCCGATTCGCACGGTTCGGTAATCGCGATGCAGGCGACGAATAATCGCACGGCGTCTCAGGGCGCCGACCTGGTTTCGGCCGATGTCGACGTAGCGCATGATGCGCGACCCGAACCAGCGCGGCACCTTGAAGTCAAAAGGCGTGCCGGCATCGGATACGAGTACGACCTTGTTGCTGTTCCAGACCGGCTCCATTCCCGTGTTGTCGTAGACCCCGCCGTCGGTGACGTGGGCCAGGGTCCTGTCGTCTTTCCTGACTTTGAGCGGGCCGAAGATCGGCGGGAAGCAGGCGGACGCGGCAACCGCTTCGGCGATGGTCATGGATTCGGGCGTCCTGACATTGCCAATCTTCTCTGCCGTAAATCGAAACGATGTGCCGGTCTCGATATTGGTCGCAAGGAAGATAAACTCGATGCCGCCGTCCGTCGCCAACTCCGCGAGCCGCCGCTTGCCGATGCGCTTTCGCAATGCTTTTTCGAGGCCGCGAGCGCGTGGGGCGGGCCAGATCCAATTCCACGCGATGTGGCGGATGAATAACCCCGTACGTATATCCTTGCGCACGAGTTGACGAAACGGCGCCGACACCTCGGCCTCCCAGTCGTCGAATTCGAGCCGCTCGGCACCGCGCGCGAGCATACAGTGGGCAAGATAGCCTGCGAAGATGCTTCCGCCCGATACGCTGGACAAGCGGGTTGTTTCCTGGAGCGCGCCGAGTTCATGGAGGCGCCGCGTAACCCCGAGATGGAAAAGGCTCGCGCGATACCCGCCACCCGACAGCGCGAGGCCCTGGCCCTTGAG
>JARRMH010000055.1:0-10025 GCA_037386205.1 Woeseiaceae bacterium
GATCAGCTTGACGTGGCGGTCGTAGAACTCGTAGACGAGCGCGATACAGCGTCGCGCCTGATCTTCCTGGCCCGGCCCGAACTGCGGCAAGCCTGAGACGATCACCGACGGATACCAGCGCGCGATCTCGGCGGCGAACTGAGACTCGAGAACTTCATGCCCTATCGCCTGTCCGTGCTGTCGAACACGGTCAGCACGACGGTCGCACGGGCCTACGACAAACGGTTCAAGGTGTCGATCCCGGAGTGGCGCGTCATCGCGATTCTCGGGCGTTTCCCGGGATTGTCGGCGGTCGAGGTTGCCGAGCGCACGATGATGGACAAAGTGGCGGTCAGCCGCGCCGTCACCAAGCTGATCAAGAAAGGACGAATCGATCGCCAGTTTGCCGATGCCGACAAGCGTCGCTCGATTCTCAATCTGACCGACGAGGGCAAGATGCTCCACGATGAAATCGCGGAACTGGCACTTGGCTTCGAGAGCGACCTGCTGGCAGGCCTGTCGCCCGAGGAACTCGAGCAGCTCAATACGATCATGGAAAAGCTGCTGGCGAGAGCGAGACTGATCGGCAACCCTTAAGCGCTCCCGCCGATCTCCGTCCGCACACGCAGAAGTTCCGGAAACAACTCGTAATCGAGCGCTTTCTTGAGGAATGAGACTCCGGATGACCCGCCCGTCCCGGGCTTGTGGCCGATGATACGCTCGACCGTCTTGAGGTGATGAAAACGCCAGAACTGGAAGTTGTTGGCAATGTCCATCAGCGCCTCACACGCCTCGTAGCGCGCCCAGTTTTCGGCGCGGTTCTCGTAGATCGAGCGCAACACGGCGACGACGCCATCGTCCTCATCCCGCATGCGGCTGAAATCCCGGTCAATAACGCGTGCCGGGACCGGCATCCCGCGCCGCGCCAGTAGCATCAGGAACTCTTCGTACAGGCTCGGCGCATTCAGTGCCGATTCGAGTTGCGCCTGCCATTCCGGCTGGTGACCGAAAAATTTCATCATCTTGCGGCTCTTGTTACCGAGCAGAAACTCGAGAATGCGGTACTGGGCCGACTGAAAACCGGACGCTTTGCCGAAAACGTGGCGAAATTCCGCGTACTCGCTCGGCGTCAGGGTATCGAGCACCTTCCACATGTTGTACATCTGGCTCTGGACATGGCGGATCCGGGCCAGGTTCTTGAGCGCGACCTGTAGCCTGTCCGATCGCATGTGGCGAATGGCACCGTGGATCTCGTGAATAATGAGCTTGATCCAGAGTTCCGCGACCTGGTGCTGGATGATGAACAGCATCTCGTCGTGATGCGGCGGGTCGCTCAGCGGATGCTGGGCCGAAAGCAGCTGATCCAGGTGCAAATAGCCAGTGTAGTCGTGCTCGCGTGACAGGTCCGCGTGGATCGACTTCTCGAGTTCTCTTTTCTTCATGGCTGTGGTCATTACCGGTATTACAGGCCCGGCATTGTAGGCTAAAATCCCGGCTTTCGGGCCGACTGTACCCATCGGGGCATTCGCAGTGACAACTCAGAAGAAACGACGAAGTGGCGATGCCCGCCAACGCATCGTCGATACGATCCTTGCAACCGACGTCTCATCCCAGGCTCTTGGCAAGAAAGCAGACGTTCATCGCTTCCTCGAACAATATTTCGCCAACGTCCCCTTCGAGGACCTCGAAGGCAGGGACGAGGACATCATGGCGCGGATCGCGGTCGAGCATCTCGACTTCGGGACCACGCGGAACAAGGGCCAGGCATTACTGCGCATCTTCAATGTGAGCGAAGAGGAAGACGGCTATTCGTCGGCATTCACATTCGTCGAGATGATCAACGACGACATGCCTTTTCTCGTCGATTCGGTTGCTGCGGCGATCAACCAGCGCGGTCTGGGCGTGCATATCACCGTCCATCCGATTATTGCGTTACGCCGCGACGGCAAGGGCAAGCTGACCGGAATCGCGCCGCCCGCCAGCGAAGACGCGCAACGCGAGTCATTCATTCGCTTCGCGATCACACGCGTAACGGATACCAAGGAAATTAATGCGCTGAAGCGCGATATCAGGAAGGTGCTGACTGACGTGCGCGTGGCCGTGCGCGACTGGGGTGCGATGCGACAGCGCATGCGTGAAACCAGCGATCTTCTCGAGTTCGGGCCGAAGGGGACCGATTCATTGATTCGGGCCGAGAGCCAGGCGCTGCTCGATTGGCTGGCAGACGATCACTTCACGTTCCTCGGCTACCGCGAATACAAGCTCGTTGAACGCGGCAAGAAAACCTATCTCGAACCGGTGCCAGGCACGGCACTGGGTGTACTGAGCCTCAACGAAGGCAAGACCAAGCCCGTCGAACTGACCGCCGGAAGGCAGCGTCTGTCGCGCTCGCGCGACTGGCTGATACTTACAAAGGCCAATTCCCGATCCACCGTGCACCGGCCCGCATTCCTCGACTACGTCGGCGTCAAGGTTTATGACAACGACGGCAAGGTGACGGGGGAGCGGCGTTTCATCGGCTTGCTGACGTCGACTGCCTACAGCGAAAGCCCGACCAAGATTCCGCTCCTGCGCCACAAGATGCGGCAGATATTCGAGCGCGCGCAGGTCGCGGAGACCGGCCACCGCGGCAAAGCCTTGCGTCACATCATCGAGACCTACCCGCGTGAGGAGCTGTTCCAGAGCTCGGTGCAGGACCTGACGCGGACGACGATCGGCATCCTCAACCTGCAGGACCGGCAACGGGTGCGGTTGTTCCTGCGCCGCGACCCGTTCAACCGCTTCGTCTCCTGCCTCGTGTACGTCCCGCGGGAGAAATACACGACGGCCATACGTCGCAAGATCGAGGCGCTGCTCAAGGACGCATTCCACGGCGAGTCCGTGCACTCTTCTGTGCAAATATCGGAATCGGCACTGGCGCGCGTTCACATCATCGTGCGCACACCCGAAGGTGCCGAGCCGCGCATCAGTATCGACAGGATCGAGAGACGACTCGCCGAGCTGGTCGTGACATGGTCGGATCGGCTGCGCACCGAACTGGTCACCACGTTCGGCGCCGACGAGGGCGAGCGGCTTTGCAGGTTGTACGGCGACGTGTTCCCGGCTGGCTTTCAGGAAGACATGAGTCCGAAGAATGCCTGCGCGGATATTCGCGTCATGGACGAGATGCTGCAGTCGGGAACGCCGCGCAGCGTGGAATTGTACAACGCCGACAACCTCGAGCCCGGAGAGATGCGCTTTATCGTGTACAGCGTCGACACGCCGATCGTACTCTCCGATGCGCTACCGATCCTCGAGCGGATGGGCGCCTCAGTGCATACCGAGCATCCTTACGAGGCGAAACTGCAGTCGGGCCAGTCTTTCTGGATCCAGGACTTCCACCTGCGACACGAGAGCGGTGCCTGCATCGACGTCGATTCCGTATCGGAGCGCTTCGAGGAGTGCTTCATGGCCGTGCTCCACCGCAGCGCCGAAAACGATGGCCTGAATCGCCTGATTGTCAGCGCCGAGCTTGACTGGCGTGAAGTAACGCTGCTGCGCTGCTACACCAAGCACATACAGCAGCTCGGCCTGCCGTTCAGCCAGGCCTACATGGAAGACGTGCTCGTCGCGCATTCTGAACTCGCTCATGACCTGGTGCGGCTGTTCGAAGCCCAGTTCGACCCGAACCTGGCGAAATCGCGGCGTACGCGCGAGTGCCGGGAGATCGGACGCAAGGTCCGGCGCGGCCTGCGCAAGGCCCGGAACGTCGACGAGGACCGCATACTGAGCGCTTTTGCCGGCGGCGTCGCTGCGACCCTGCGCAGCAACTACTTCCAGACGATCGACGGCGAGCGCAAGAGCTACATCTCGATCAAACTGGACCCGACTCGCCTGCCGGAGATTCCTCTGCCACGGCCCAAGTACGAGATCTTCGTCTACTCCCCGGAAGTTGAGGGCGTGCATCTGCGCAACGGCGATGTGGCACGCGGCGGGCTGCGCTGGTCGGACCGTCGTGAAGACTTCCGCACGGAAGTACTCGGCCTGATGAAAGCGCAGGTGGTCAAGAACACGATCATCGTGCCAACCGGTGCCAAAGGCGGTTTCTATCCCAAGCGGGCTCCGCAGGATGACCGCGATGCTATCCGCGATAACGCCATCTATTGTTACAAGATGTTCATCCGGGGTCTGCTCGACGTAACCGACAATGTCGTCGACGACGTCGTCGTCACACCCGACGCGGTCGTCCGCCGCGACGGTGACGACCCGTACCTCGTCGTTGCCGCCGACAAAGGCACAGCGTCGTTCTCCGACATAGCCAATGCACTGTCCGCCGAATACGACTTCTGGCTGGACGACGCGTTCGCCTCGGGCGGCTCGGCGGGGTACGACCACAAGAAAATGGGTATCACGGCGCGTGGCGCCTGGGAGGCGGTCAAACGCCATTTCCATGAGATGGGCGTCAACACGCAGAAAGACCCGTTCACCGTTGCCGGCATCGGCGACATGAGCGGCGACGTCTTCGGTAACGGCATGCTGCTGTCCAAGACGATCAAGCTCGTCGCCGCTTTCAACCACCGCCGGATCTTCATCGATCCCGATCCGGACATGGAGATTAGCTACAAGGAACGCAGTCGCCTGTTCCGCAAGCCGGGGGCGACCTGGGACGATTACGACGACTCGCTGATCTCCAAAGGCGGCGGCGTATTCTCGCGACGCGCCAAGACCATCCGCCTGAGCGTCGAGGCGCGCAAACTGCTCGACATCGACGAGGTCTCGGTGCAGCCCGACGACCTTATCCGGGCCATACTCAAAATGCGCGTGGACCTGGTATGGAACGGCGGTATCGGTACCTTCGTGAAGGCCAGCAGCGAGGGGCATTCCGATGTCGGCGATCGCAGCAACGATGCGATCCGCATCGATGCCGATCAGTTGCGCTGCAAGGTCATCGGCGAGGGTGGCAACCTCGGGTTGACGCAGCGTGCCCGGGTCGAGTTCAGCCGGCGTGGCGGTCGTATCAATACCGATTTCATCGACAACTCCGGCGGCGTCGACAGCTCCGACCGCGAGGTCAACATCAAGATCCTGCTCAGCGATGTCGCGAAGAAGAAGAGATTGTCGCGCAAGCGTCGCAACGAGTTGCTGGCGTCGATGACCGAGGACGTTGCCAACCTCGTGTTGCGCAACAATTACCTGCAGACCCAGGCGATCAGTATGAGCGAGATGTCATCGGCCGAGCGGCTGGACGAACTTGCCCGCCTGATCACCGATCTCGAACGCATGGGGGAACTGGACCGCGATCTCGAGTTCCTGCCGGACGAGACGGAGATCGAGGACCGGCGGAATCGCAAGGAGGGGCTGACCCGACCGGAACTCGCGGTCGTGCTCAGCTACGCCAAGATCAACCTCTACAACGGGCTGATCGAATCGCAGGAAACACTCGAGGACTTCCTCGCGATCGATCCGCAGCGCTACTTCCCGGCGATCCTGCGCAAACGCTACGCGGACCTGATCCCGCACCACCGTCTGAGTCGCGAGATTCTTGCCACCCTTATCGCCAACGACATCGTGAACCGCATGGGACCGACTTTCGTCCGGCGCACGCAGGCGGATACGGGCGCCACATTCGTGACGATTGCGCGCGCTTACGAAATTGCGCGCATCATTTGCCGCGCCCGCCCCTTGCTGAAGGAGATCGAGGAACTGGATCACGTCATCCCGGCGCGCGCGCAGATGCTCATGATGTTCGATATCAGCCGCACCCTGCGCCACATCTGTTACTGGCTGATCGAGCAACACGGCGAAAAACTCGATATCGTGGAGACAGTCGAGCGCCTCAAAGAAGGCATGACGCGCGTCTACACGCGCACGGGCTCCTATGTCTCCCGCGCAAGCAACGAGCGCATGCAGACGGCGCAGGACAAATGGATGGCCATGGGCGTCCCCGAAAAACTCGCGCACAAGGTCGCCGTTCTGACACTGACGCGCGCGGCGCTGGACATCGTGGATATCGCGGCTCAGCGCAAGCGGGACGTCATCGACTCCGCGCGTCTGTATTCGAAGTTCAATGATGAATTGGGTCTTTTCTGGTTACACAACCAGGCGGAAGATCTCGTCGTAAATGGCCGCTGGCAGGCACAGGCGCGCAGCAACCTGCGCGATCACATCTATCGCCTGCGGCGCGATCTCGCCCTGAGACTGCTGAAAACGCGCGGCAAGAGCGATCCTCGCAAAGTTGTGGAACAATGGTTGGCAAAGCGGGAGACCGAAGTTGCCAATTACAAGGCAACGATCGAGGAAATGAAGCTGCGCGGCAAAGTCGATTTTTCGACCTTGTCGGTGGCGGCCCAGGAATTCGAAAAACTGATTTCAAGCCGACGGAGTTGACATGACTGGCAAGCTCGTACTCTGCCGCCACGGCCAGAGTGACTGGAACCTCAAGAACCTGTTTACGGGTTGGGTGGACGTTGACCTTACCGAACAGGGTAACGAAGAAGCGATCGCCGCGGGCAAGTTGCTCAAGGAACTGGATTACCGCTTCGACATCGCTTACACCTCGGTCCTCAAACGCGCGATCCGCACGCTCTGGCACGTTCTCGACCAGATGGACCTGATGTGGATTCCGGTCGTCCGGGACTGGCGCCTGAACGAGCGCCACTATGGCGCCCTGCAGGGGCTCAACAAGGCGGAAACCGCCGCGAAGTACGGCGATGAGCAGGTGCACATCTGGCGCCGCAGCTACGACATTCCGCCACCGGATCTCGACGCCGACGACGAACGCCATCCGCGTTTCGACCCGCGCTACGCGGGAGCCAAAGGCCTGCCTGGCGCCGAGTCGCTGAAACTGACCCTCGAACGCGTTTTGCCCTGCTGGGAAGACGTGATCGCGCCGGATCTGAAGGCCGGCAAGAACGTACTGGTTGCGGCCCACGGCAACAGCCTGCGAGCGCTGGTCAAGATGCTCGACGGAATATCCGATGAAGAGATCACGGGCCTCAACATCCCGACGGGCGTGCCGCTCGCCTACGAACTGGACGATGAATTGCAACCCGTATCGCGCGAGTTCCTCGGCGATCCAGAGGAGATTGCCAAAGCGGCTGCGGCCGTGGCGGCACAGGGCCAGGCGAAGTGATCGGCGCGCTCGGCGAGCGCCAACCGGTCTTTGAAGGAAACGGCCATTTCGTCGCCGGGAACGCCACGATCGTTGGCAGCGTGCGGCTCGGCGACCACTCGAGCGTCTGGTTCAACTGCGTCCTGCGCGGCGACAACGACTGGTTGATCGTCGGACCGCGCAGCAATATCCAGGACGGCGCGGTGCTGCACACGGACCCCGGCCTCGAGCTCGTAATCGGCACGGGTGTCACGGTCGGGCACAAAGCGATGCTGCATGGCTGTACGATCGGTGACAACACACTCGTCGGCATCGGCAGCACCATACTCAACGGGGCGACGATTGGCGCCAACTGTATCGTCGGGGCGCACTCGCTGGTGACCGAGAACAAGACCTTTGCCGATGGCAAACTGATCCTGGGCAGTCCGGCGCGAGCGGTACGGGATCTCAGTGACGAGGAGATCGCGCACATCGGCGAGTCCGCCGCAATCTACGTCGAGAACGCGGCGCGCTTCTCGTCAGACCTGTTGGCGCGGATCTGAGCGCCGCTTCATCTTGTCGGGATCGATGACCCGGACGAGCCCCTCCTGCGTCGTCGACGCAACGAGCGTGCCGTCGGTCTGGAAGAACTGGCCACGCGCATAGCCGCGCGCGCCCGATGCATTCGGACTTTGCATCGAGTACAGCAGCCACTCATCGATGCGGAATGCGCGGTGAAACCAGAGCGCATGATCGAGACTCGCCAGCATCACATTGCCGCTCGTGAACGGCAACGCATGCGGCATCGTCGCCGTCGCCAGCAACTCGAAGTCGGAAACGTAGGCCATCAGGTTCTGGTGCAGCGCGGCACTATCCGGTAGTTGATCGACGGCCCGGATCCAGACATGCTTGACCGGATCCTGTCGCACCGGTTGGTCGAGGGGCGTCTGCTCGACGGGGCGAAATTCGAACGGGCGCTGGTCTGTCATGAAGCGGCGCAGCTTGACCGGCATCTTGTCGAGCACATCGGCAGCGAGGTGCGTCAGGTCCTTGAGACCGTCGGGCGGCGGCACGTCCGGCATCTCGACGGCATGATCGAGCCCCTCTTCGGGTACCTGGAACGAGGCAGCGAGGTTCAGTATCGGCCGGCCATGCTGGATCGCGACGACGCGGCGATTGGAAAAACTGCCGCCATCCCGGGCGCGATCCACCTCGTAGATGATCGGCGCCCCCGTGTCGCCACGCCTCAGGAAATAGGCGTGCAGGGAGTGCGCAACCCGGCCGTCGACCGTGTGCTGGGCCGCGGACAGGGCCTGGCCGAGAACCTGGCCGCCGAATACCTGCGGACTGCCAATGTCGCGGCTGTCACCGCGGAAGATGTTGTCCTCGATCCGCTCGAGCTTGAGGAGCCGGATCAGATCCGCCAGAACCGGGTGCATCAGCTGACTGTGCGCCCGCCATCCACCGCGATTCCCGTGCCGCTGACGAACACGGCGTCGTCGCTGGCCAGGAACAGCGCAACTTTGGCGACATCGACCGGTTCCCCGAGCCGCCGCGCCGCGGAAGACTTGATGCACCAGTCCCGCAACCCGTCATTCCGGCGAAACGTATCGCGGCTCTCCGGTGTCATGATCCCGCCCGGCTGGATGTAGTTTGCAGTGATGCCGAATTCGCCGGTCTCCGCGGCGAGAGCCCGCGTCAGGTCGGCGAGATCGCGCTCGGCCCTGGCCGCGGCCTCGTTACCGTCGACGGCAAAGAAGCTGCGCAGGAAACCCAGGTTGATGATGCGGCCGGAGGGGCTCTTTTTCAGATACGGCAGTGCGGCTCGATACACGGCCGAGATCAGGGTTGCGCGTTGTCTGAGTATGGCCTCGAGCGCATCGTCGATGCGCGCGATGGGTGTCTCCTGGCGCAACAGAAAGTCGTTGACCACGATATCCAGCCCACCGAGCTTCTTCGCGGCGCCGTCGACGAGCTCGCCGAGACTTTCAATATCGGTCAGGTTGGCGACCTGCCCGGTAACGCCCCGCACCGATCGAAAATGTTGCTCCACGCCGCTGTTCGCCGTGTCGGCTGCGACCACTGCGGCGCCGTGTTTGACCAGCGTGCGCGCAATCGCCTCGCCGATACCGTCGGCCGCATTCAAAACCAGTGCATTCAGCCCGTACAGACGTAGAGGCTCTGCCATCGAACAATCCTCAACCCGCGAAGCTACTCAGGTAGCGCATACTCCGCGAATTGCCTGCGCAATTCAATCTTCTTCACCTTGCCGGTCGCCGTATGCGGCAATTCATCGACGAAGACGACGTCGTTCGGCACCCACCAGTCCGCCACCTTGCCAGCGTAGAACTCGAGCAGCTCGTCTTTGTCGACCGACTGGCCCTCCGCTGTGACGACGACCAGGAGGGGGCGCTCCGTCCACTTCGGATGTGCGACGCCGATTACCGCAGCCTCGGCCACGGCCGGATGCGCCATGACCGTGTTTTCCAGCTCGATCGAGCTGATCCACTCGCCGCCCGACTTGATGACGTCCTTGGTGCGATCCGTGATCGCCATGTAACCCTGCGGATCGATCGTCGCGACGTCGCCGGTGTTGAACCAGCCGTCATCGGTATGCGACCCGGCGTCGCCTTCCAGCTTGTAGTAATCGCTGCAGACCCACGGGCCGCGGACCTGCAGTGCGCCGGATGATTCGCCGTCCCAGGGCAGTTCGTCGCCACTGTCGTCGACAATACGCAGCTCGCAGCCGTAAACCCCACGGCCGGCTTTGGTGCCGAGATCGAACATCTCGTCCTGGCGGAGGTTTTCGGTCCCTGCCCTGGGCGTGTTGACGGCGCCGATCGGGCTCATCTCCGTCATGCCCCAGCCCTGGATCAGCTGGACATCGTGCTTCAGACTGAACTGCTCGATCATGATACGCGGCACGGCTGCGCCGCCGACGATGGTGCGCTCGAGGCTCTCCATCTTCTTTCCGGCC